>JAIIAN010000179.1 GCA_022717655.1 Bacillota bacterium
ACCAGGGACGAGGCATTTAAGGATGATTTGAACTTGTACTTGCCGAATAAGTTTTACTTTTTAACAGATGAAGCAAATCAATGCAACTCGACATTATTTCGTACATCTTATGTGTGGAAGTGCAAGGTAATCGACTAAACAGAAAGGAAAAATAAATGGCTTACAGAGATATTACATCCCAGAGTGCTTCGGTGCTCTGGGGAACGAGAGCGGCAGAAAGAAATGCTGAAACAAGAAAGAGACTTGAACGAGAGCATAAGGTCAGAGTTGGGGAGAAGGTGAAAATTGTCACGGAAGAAGTGAGTGAGGAAAAAGACGGGCGCAGAAAAAGAAAGAAAATCAGGAAAGCGACAGTTGTAGATTTATACGAAAATTTTATCCTGCTGCGAATTAAAACAAGAACGGAGAACAGCTTTTGTGAATCGTTTGCGTGGAAAGAATTTGAAGCAATGAGATGATGCCAGTGGAACAGGAAGTGCAAAAATATGGAGGTAAATAAAATGGAAGCTGTTTTAAAACTGAGTTTTTCTGACGAAAAAGGAATAAACTGTTGCGCATGCATGTTGAGCTTTTCCAAAGGAGAGAGTTACCATTGTGCGGCAATCGGGCAAAGACCTATTTGCCCGGAAGAAGGTCGCAGAAGAGATTGCCCTTTGAAAGAAAGGAAAAAATAATGGAATGGAGTAGTCAAATGGCAAAAAGTGAAGAAATCAGAATGAAAGAAGAATTTCTCGAACAGTATCGGAAATCTGTTGAAGAGGAACAATATCTGCTTGTAGAAATGCAGGAATTAAAAAATGATATCCTGCAAAGTGGAACTGCCGATGGGATGCCAAAGGGGAGCAAACAGAGTGATTTGGCAGATTTGCTTATGAGAAGAGACAAACAATTAGAAAAGTTGACAAGTAAGCTCTGCACAGAAAAGTTTAAACAATTAAGAATTAGAGAAACAATTGGAACGTTGAAAGATGCAGCAGAGAAAGAGACCCTTAAAAATATTTATATTTACGCATTAACATTTGATGAAATGATGGAGAAAACTGGAAAAACAAGAGGTACTTTGAGCGGACTCAAAAAGAAAGCATTGAGAGAACTTAAAGTTAATGAAAATGACTTAAAAGAAGTGTTAGGCTAATAATAAATATATATAAACGAAGATAACTGGACATAAATTTACATAACAGGATATAAACGAAGATAACTGGACGAATTTGTACATAACTGGACGAATTTAACCTTTTCTTTTTAGGCTAGCTATATTAAAATGTAAGTTGTCAAAGAGTACAAAGATACTTTAACTTTTCTTTTTAAACCTAAAAGCCCCCTAAATGTATTATGGGGTTGAAGCGTGGTCTAATTGGGAGGACAGCTGGTAATAAGATGTGATACTGGCAGGCGAGGGTTCGAGTCCCTCCGCTTTAATTGTTGCGTGACGGCAACAGCTACTTATCTGGCGAAAAGATAAGGGTCTACAAGTACCGAACTTGAGTGGTTAAATTGTATGGTTTTCATAATTTACTCCCTAACTTTTTTTGTGATAGCACCCAGAAATGGGTGCTATTTTGTTGTCCAAAAAGGAGGTGAGCACGGTGACAGAAAGACAAAAAATATTTGCGGACGAGTATTTAATAGACTTAAATGCCACTCGTGCTTACAAAGTGGCATATCCTGCTGTGAAAGATGAAACAGCAATGGCAAATGGAAGCAGGATGCTAAGAAATGCTAAGGTTGCGGAATATATCGCAGAGCGGATGCAGGAAAGGCAGGAGCGCACAGAAGTAACACAAGACAGAGTAATTGAAGAATTGGCAGCAATCGCATTTGCAAAGGCAACAGATTATGTGAGTATCAGAGACGATGAGGTCCTGCTGCATGATACTGACAAATTGACAGATGCGCAGGTCAGAGCGATTGCAGGCATCAAGCAAGGGAAAAACGGAATCGAGTTGAAGTTGAACAACAAGGAAAAGGCTCTGGAATTGTTAGGACGTCATTTGGGCATGTTCAAAGATAAAGTAGAAGTATCTGCGATGGATGAAGAAAAATCGAAATTAGAGGCAATTTTGAAGCAAATAGGCGGTAATGAGTAGTGAGTGCGGAGAACTTACTTTTGTCTGAAAAATACAAAGCATTTTTAAAATGCGATGCACCAGTCGAGTTTCTCGAGGGAACAACAGCTGCAGGAAAAACGACAGTTGGACTGTTTAAATTTATGCTTAAAGTTGCACAGAGTCCGAAGAAATTACATATCATTGCGGCAAAGGACACCGGTACGGCAGAAAAAAATATCATCAACAAGGACTTAGGAATTGTAGATGATTTTGGCTGTCTGGTGAAGTACAACGGAAATGGGACGAAAGACGATAAAATACCGCATATCCTGCTGCATACAAACGCAGGGGATAAAGTTGTGTATGTGCTCGGATACGGAGATAGGCAAAAGTGGCAGAAAGCTCTCGGTGGTCAATATGGATGCTTGTATATCGACGAGCTGAACACGGCGGACATTGACTTTGTTCGTGAAGCAGCAATGAGGTGTGATTACTTCATGGGTACCCTGAATCCGGACGACCCGAATTTGGACGTATATAAAGAGTATATCAACTGCTCAAGACCGCTTGCAGAATGGCGAGACGATACACCACTGGAAATACTTGACGAGCTAACAGAAGAGGCGAAAAATGGCTGGGTACACTGGTTTTTTGGTTTTGATGATAATGCAGGGCTTCCAGAGGCGAAGAAACAGCAAATTATACAGAATACTCCAAAGGGAACGAAAATTTGGAAAAACAAGATACTTGGACTCAGAGGAAAAGCAACTGGATTGATATTCCCGAATTTTAACAGGAAAGAGCATGTTGTTACTGAAAAATGGGTGCAGAGACAGCGAAAAGATGGAAAAATCAAGTTTAAGAAGTTTACAGCAGGGCTGGATACATCGTACTCGGCAAAAACTCATGATACGATTGCAATGACATTTCTGGCAATTACAGATGACCGCAAACTTATCATGCTTAGTGAGCAAGTATACAGCAACAATGATTTAGAAAATCCGCTGGCACCGTCCGACACGGCTGTAAAGTTTGTAGAGTTCCTGGAACGATGCAGGGAAAAATGGGGATTTGCAAAAGAGACTTATATCGACTGTGCAGATGCCGCTACAATCACGGAATTACGTAAATATAAGCGTCTGCAAGGGTGTTTGTATAATTTTATCGAGTCGTACAAAAAAGTAGCCATTTTGGACAGAATTAAGCTACAACTGGGCTGGATTACGCAAGGGTGTTACCTAGTTGTAGATACTTGCGTGGAGCATATTTCAGAGCTTGAAAGGTACTCCTGGGACGAGGAAAAAGACATGCCAGAGGACCGCAACGACCACACGGTTAACTCTCAGCAATATGCTTGGATACCGTATCGGCATCTGATAGGATTTGAAGAGGAGGCGCACAGTGAAGTGGATGCGAGAAATGAATGAAAATTTAAAAAGAGGTCTACGGAGCTGGTTGAATGTACTGCCGGCAAATCCGTACAATTTTAGTATTAATGAAATGCTTGACTTCGAGGGACACTCAATTCGCAATCGAATCTGGTTTCGAGGCGACAGCAATGAATTAGAGCAGTTTTATATGCAGAACTGCGAACATGCAGACAGATACAAATTCTGGGCGAGTAAGTGCTCAAAAGGGATGGAAATGAGAAAAGTGCATACCGGTCTGCCAGGGCTGATTGTAAGAACTCTTACAGCAGCAGTATTACCGGACATGGATGGATTTGAGTTTGAAAATCCGGCACATGAAAATATCTGGAAAGCAATTGAAAGTGAAAACAAATTTCAGCGGAAGTTAGAAAGCGCATTGAAAGAGACATTGTATATCGGGGATGGAGCTTTTAAAGTAACGATTGATACGAATATAAGCGAGTATCCCATCCTGGAATGGTTCCCAGGCGACAGGATTGAATTTGTAAGGCAGAGGGACCGCATACAGGAAGTTATATTTAAAACACCGTATAGGAGCAACGGAAAGACTTATGTGCTGAATGAGCGATATGGATATGGCTATATTGTGAACGAGCTTTATTTTGATGACAAAATGGTTGATATCAAGAGTTTTGAAGCAACACAGAATCTTGCAGATGTGACATTTGACAATAGTGTGATTCTTGCTGTGCCACTTATGATATATGAGTCTGCGAAATACGACGGAAGAGGTGGCAGTATCTTCGATGGCAAGCTGGACAATTTTGATTCACTGGACGAAGTCTGGTCACAATGGATGGACGCACTCAGAGCCGGACGAGCAAAAACATACATTCCAGAGTGCTTAGTGCCACACGACCCAAGCACAGGGGCTATTGTAAGCCCTAATGCTTTTGATGACCGCTATTTTTCAGCAGATGGAGATATGAGAGAGGGACAGAAAAACGAGGTTGTGACTGTTCAGCCAGCAATTCCTCATGAAAGTTATTTATCGTCTTATATCACTGCTTTAGATTTATGTCTACAAGGGGTGCTGAGTCCATCCACGCTTGGAATCGACACGAAAAAGCTCGATAATGCAGACGCACAAAGAGAGAAAGAAAAGACAACGCTCTACACGAGAAATGCAGTTGTAGAAGCGTTGCAGGAAGCACTGCAAGATGTTGTGTCAGCTTGCATTAATGCAAATAACTTTTTGCAGAATCAGGCAGCAGAAGAGGTAAAAGCAAATGTCAGATTTGGAGAATATGCAAATCCGAGTTTTGAGAGTCAAGTTGAAACAGTTGCAAAAGCAAAGCAGGGTGGAATCATGAGTATTGAGCGGTGCATCGAAGAACTATATGGAGATAGTCTCGATGAGCACTGCAAAGAAGAGGAAATTGCACGACTCAAAGAAGAACAAGGCATACAAAGTGTAGAAGAACCGTCATTGAACATGGAACTTGGTGATTTCAAAATGAATACAGGAGAGGGCGAAAATGAAAGTAAAAGTGGGACCACGGACTTACCGGATGAATCGTAGCGAATACGAAGGGCTTTTGAAAGTGGCAAAGGAGCAGGTGCTGTTTGGAGTGTATGCAGTAGAGAAAAAGGACTATGCAGAATTAAGAAATGATACTTGTGAGAGTAAGAGCAAGTTAAAAGAAATTATCAGAACTTTTAAAGCGCAGGGCTTCAAGGTATACGCAAATGGCAATAAATAACGAATATGACGTTGGCAAAGCATTTGAGGCAATCGAAAATGAATTGATAGCTTCGATGATGCGAAACTTCAAAAGACACAAGTTTGAAGAAATTAAAGAGGGAAAACAATGGAGCATGTGGCAGACAGAAATGTTGCATACTCTTGAAAAGTACAAAAAACAGAATAATAAGAAGTATAGAGAGCAATTTCGGGATATCAATTCTGAGATTGCTTCTTTAATTTCAGTAGCAAATTCTGATGGACAGATGCAGCAGGAAAAAGCAATACTGGAAGCAATCAGAAAAGGATTTCGAGGGCACAGAGTTGCAAAAGGGGCACAGGCAGAGTTCTTTAAATTGAATGAAAGAAAACTTGAAGCTCTGATAAAAGCAACAATGAACGACATGCAAAAAGCTGAAACAGCGGTGTTACGCATGGCGAAAGACCAGTATCGGAAAATTATCTATAATGCTCAAGTTTATGCAAACACAGGAGCAGGAACTTATGAGCAGGCGGTAGATATGGCGACTCATGATTTTTTGTCGGCAGGATTAAACTGCATCGAATACAAAAACGGAGCAAGACACACACTTGCAGATTATGCAGACATGGCAATCAGAACAGCGAGTAAGAGAGCATATTTGCAAGGCGAAGGTGTGAAACGGCAAGAGTGGGGAATACATACCGTGATCGTAAATAAAAGAGGGAATCCCTGTCCGAAGTGCTTACCCTTTGTGGGGAAAGTGCTGATTGATGATGTTTGGAGCGGCGGAACAGGTGCAGAAG
>JAIIAN010000180.1 GCA_022717655.1 Bacillota bacterium
ATTCTTTACAGAAGAAGCTCTTGCAGCAATCTCTGAGACAACACTTCAAAATGCGGTTGCTTTTGAAAAAGGAGAAAGCACAGGAAATGAAGTGGTAAAACAGGGGTAAGAATGAATCAGAAAAGAAATTATCAAAAAGAACTTGAAACTGTGATACAAAAAGAACAAAAAGAAGGCAGAACTCCGAAATTGTTACTGCATAGCTGCTGCGCTCCATGCAGCAGCTATGTGCTGGAGTATCTGTCTCCTTTTTTTTCAATTACGGATTTTTTTTATAATCCGAATATTTCTCCAAAAGAAGAGTATCAAAAAAGAGAAGAAGAATTAAAAAGGCTGATTGATGAGATGCCGATGAAAAATAAACCTGTATTTCTGGCAGGAGAGTATCATCCGGAAGAGTTTTATCAAATGGCAAAAGGATTAGAAGATGTGCCAGAGGGTGGGGAACGTTGTTTTTTATGTTACCGGATGCGCCTGGAAGAGGCGGCAAAGATGGCAGTTGAGAAAAACTGTGATTACTTTGCGACAACACTCACGATCAGTCCTTTAAAAAATGCGCAGAAATTAAATGAAATCGGAGAAGAATTAGAAAAGAAATATGGAGTTCGACACCTTCCGTCGGACTTTAAAAAGAAAAACGGTTATAAGCGTTCAATTGAACTGTCAAAAGAATACGATTTATATCGTCAGGATTTTTGTGGCTGTGTCTTTTCCAAAAGAGAGCGTGACAGAAGAGAGCAGGAAAAATCGCTTGCACCTCAAAACAGTTAATGATAAACTGGTATATAAAGTTTATAAAAAATAAAGAAATGAGGGACAAAAGAATGGCTCAATTATGGGGAGGACGTTTTACAAAAGAAACCGATAAACTGGTATATAATTTTAATGCGTCCTTAAGTTTTGATTCCAAGCTTTACAAACAAGATATTACAGGAAGCATGGCTCATGCATCCATGCTTGCAAAGCAGGGAATTATAGAAGAACAGGAAAAAGAAGAAATTTTAAAAGGCTTAAAAAGCATTTTAGAAGATATCGAAAATAAAAAACTGGAATTTACAGAAGAATATGAAGATATTCACAGCTTTGTGGAAGCAAATCTGATTGACCGTTGTGGAGATGTCGGAAAGAAACTGCATACTGGAAGAAGCCGTAATGACCAGGTTGCACTGGATATGAAAATGTATGTCAGAGATGAAATTGGAGAGATTGACCTTCTTTTAAAAGAACTGCTGACTTCTATTTATAAAATCATGTCTGAAAATGTACATACCTATATGCCGGGATTTACACATTTACAGAAAGCACAGCCGGTTACTCTGGCACATCATTTTGGAGCATATTTTGAAATGTTCAAACGTGACAGAAGCCGTCTTGCAGATGCGAAAAAACGTTTAAATCTCTGTCCGCTTGGAAGTGGTGCACTTGCAGGAACAACCTATCCGCTTGACAGAGCATATACAGCAGAAGCCCTTGGCTTTGATGGTCCGACCTTAAACAGTATGGACTCTGTAGCAGACAGAGATTATTTAATCGAAACCTTATCTGTGTTATCTACTGTTATGATGCATTTAAGCCGTTTCTGCGAAGAAATCATTATGTGGAATTCCAATGAATACCGCTTTGTAGAAATTGATGACGGCTACAGTACAGGAAGCAGTATCATGCCACAGAAGAAAAATCCGGATATTGCCGAGTTGGTAAGAGGAAAAACAGGACGTGTCTATGGTGCGTTAATGTCTATTCTTACAACGATGAAGGGAATCCCGCTTGCCTATAATAAAGATATGCAGGAAGATAAAGAATTTACCTTTGATGCAATTGATACCGTAAAAGGCTGTATTGCACTGTTTAATGGCATGATTTCTACGATGGCATTTAACAAAGACAATATGGAAAAGAGTGCGAAAAACGGATTTACCAATGCAACCGATGCCGCAGATTATCTGGTCAACAATGGCGTACCATTTAGGGATGCACATGGAATCGTAGGACGTCTGGTTCTGCACTGCATTGATAAGGGAATTTCTTTAGATGAAATGTCCTTAGAAGAATATCAGGAAATCAGTCCGGTATTCAAAGAAGATATCTATGAAGCAATCAGTATGAAAAACTGCGTGGAAAAACGAAATACAATCGGAGCTCCAGGAGCAGATGCAATGACACAGGTATTGGCACTTCACAAAAAATATCTGGAAGAAAATTAAAAAACGCTTGCTTTTTGTTAAGTTTTGGTATAGTATTGTATAGGAAATACAAATGTACGTGAAAGGAAAACACGATACATAAAAAATAGAGAATTGTAGAAGCAAGGAGAAATTACAATGAGTGAAAAATTAAGAGTTGGTATTTTAGGTGCAACAGGTATGGTAGGACAGAGATTTATTTCTCTGTTAGAGAATCATCCATGGTTTGAAGTAGTAACAGTAGCTGCAAGTGCAAGAAGTGCAGGAAAAACTTACGAAGAAGCAGTTGGCGGACGTTGGAAAATGGATACTCCAATGCCGGAAGCTGTAAAAAAATTAGTTGTTATGAATGTTGCAGAAGTAGAAAAAGTAGCTGCAACAGTTGACTTTGTATTCTCTGCTGTAGACATGAGCAAAGAAGAAATCAAAGCAATCGAAGAAGAATATGCAAAAACAGAAACACCAGTTGTTTCCAACAACAGTGCACACAGATGGACACCGGATGTTCCTATGGTTGTTCCGGAAATCAATCCACAGCACTTTGATGTTATTGAATTCCAGAAAAAACGTCTTGGAACAACAAGAGGTTTTGTAGCAGTAAAACCAAACTGCTCCATCCAGAGTTATGCACCGGTACTGACAGCATGGAAAGAATTTGAACCTTATGAAGTGGTTGCAACTACTTATCAGGCAATTTCCGGAGCTGGAAAAACATTTAAAGACTGGCCGGAAATGGTAGAAAACATCATTCCATACATCGGTGGAGAAGAAGAAAAGAGTGAACAGGAACCACTTCGTCTGTGGGGCGAAATCAAAGATGGTGTGATTGTAAAAGCATCTGAACCGGTTATCACAACACAGTGTATCCGTGTTCCGGTATTAAACGGACATACAGCAGCTGTATTTGTAAAATTCAGAAAGAAACCAACCAAAGAACAGCTGATTGAAAAATTAGTAAACTTCAAAGGCGTTCCTCAGGAATTAGACCTTCCAAGTGCTCCGAAGCAGTTCATCCGTTACATGGAAGAGGATAACCGTCCACAGGTTACTTTAGATGTAAACTATGAAAACGGAATGGGAATCAGTGTTGGTCGTTTAAGAGAAGATACGGTTTATGATTATAAATTTGTTGGTCTTTCTCATAACACAGTACGTGGAGCAGCAGGTGGAGCTGTTCTGTGTGCAGAAACCTTAAAAGCAAAAGGATTTATCACAAAGAAATAATAAGAGATAAATAACGAGAGCAAAAAAATACATCAGGCCGGAGAACTCCCTCCGGTCTGATTGCGTGAAAGAGGAGTTTATGGGCAAATCATTATTTATAGCAGAAAAACCCAGTGTGGCACAGGAATTTGCAAAGGCGCTGAAAGAACCAATGACAAGAAAAGATGGATATCTTGAGTCGGACCATGCAGTGGTTACCTGGTGTGTGGGACATCTTGTAACAATGAGTTATCCGGAAAAATATGATATCAAATACAAAAGATGGACGCTGGAAACCCTGCCATTTTTGCCAGAAGAATTTAAATATGAAGTAATCCCTGCAGTAAAAAAGCAGTTTGAAATTGTAAGCGGGCTTTTAAATCGAGAGGATGTCGAGACGATTTATGTCTGTACTGACTCTGGGCGTGAAGGAGAATATATCTATCGTCTGGTTGCAATGATGGCAGGCGTAAAAGAGAAAACACAAAAAAGAGTCTGGATTGATTCTCAGACGGAAGAAGAAATCTTAAGAGGGATTTCTGAGGCGAAAGATATTTCAGAATACGATAATTTATCGGAATCAGCCTATCTGCGTGCCAAAGAAGATTATCTGATGGGAATCAATTTTTCCAGATTATTATCCTTAAAATATGGAAATGCCGTTTCCTCTTATCTTGGAACACGGTATCAGGCAATTTCTGTGGGACGAGTGATGACCTGTGTGCTTGGAATGGTTGTCAGAAGAGAGCGGGAAATCCGTAGTTTTGTAAAGACACCATTTTATCGGGTTGTGGGTTCGTTAGAGACCGAAGATGGAGTCGGAAAATTTGATGGAGAGTGGCGGGCGGTAAAGGGCAGCCGGTATTTTGAATCTCCAAAACTTTATAAAGAAAATGGATTCAAAGAGAAAAAAGACGCTGAGGAACTGGTAAAGATTTTATCGGCGGAACCACCGTGTCAGGCTGTGATTGAAAAAATTGAGCGCAAAAAAGAAAATAAGAATCCGCCGTTTTTATTTAACCTGGCAGAACTTCAAAATGAGTGCTCCAGATTGTTTAAAATCAGTCCGGATGAGACGCTTAAAATCGTGCAGGAATTATATGAAAAAAAACTGGTCACTTATCCGAGAACAGATGCCCGTGTGCTGTCTACCGCAGTTGCAAAAGAAATTTATAAAAATCTTCGAGGTCTGCAAAATTATGCACAGGCTGGAGAATTTGCGACAGAGATTTTAAATCAGGGCAGTTATAAAGGCATTGCAAAGACCAGATATGTCAATGACAAGCAGATTACCGACCATTATGCGATTATACCGACCGGACAGGGAATGAATTCGTTAAGAAATCTTTCTTCGGCTTCAGAAAAAGTGTATGAGACGATTGTACGCCGTTTTTTAAGCATCTTCTATCCGCCGGCAGTTTATCAAAAAGTCAGTCTGGTATCCGTTACAAAAGAGGAACGGCTGTTTTCTTCGTTTCGGATTTTGATAGAGGAAGGTTACTTGAAAGTGACACAAAATTCTTTCGCAAAAAAGAAGGCGGAAAAAGCAGAATCAGATGCAAAAGACGGCGAACAGATGGAAGATAAGACATTTTTAAGTGTTCTTCAGAGTCTGAAAAAAGGAAGCATTTTGCAGGTAAAGGGTTATCAGATTAAAGAGGGAGAAACCTCTCCTCCAAAACGTTACACATCCGGTTCGATGATACTGGCAATGGAAAATGCAGGGCAGTTAATCGAGGATGAAGAACTGCGTGCCCAGATAAAGGGAAGTGGAATTGGAACAAGTGCCACAAGAGCAGAGATTTTAAAGAAATTAATGACAATTTCTTATCTTTCTTTGAATAAAAAAACACAGGTGATTACGCCAACTCAGCTTGGAGAAATGATTTTTGATGTGGTCAATGTCTCAATTCGGCCTCTGTTAAATCCAGAACTGACTGCAAGCTGGGAAAAAGGGCTGACGTTTGTGGCAGAGGGACAGATTACACCGGATGAGTACATGCAGAAACTCGAACAATTTATCACAGTGAGAACCAATGCGGTGCTCGGACTTAGAAATCAGTTTGCCCTTAGAAGATTTTTTGATGAGGCATCGGTTTATTATCAGTCAGGTAAAAAGAAAAGCCAGAAAAAGGAGAAAGCAAATGGAACAGTTAAAAATCAGTGAATTGTATCAGGATTTAAATCAGACACTCGCAAAAGAATTATTAGAGAGCAAGACGTATCCATGGGAAGTACTGCCTCTGATTAGTGAATTTATTGTAAAACTTGGAAATACATTAAGTGAAGAAGAATATGAAAAACGTGGAGAAAATGTCTGGGTGGCAAAATCTGCAAAAGTAGCACCGACTGCATTTATCAATGGACCGGCAATTATCGGAAAAGATGCAGAAGTTCGTCACTGTGCATTTATCCGTGGAAGTGCATTAGTAGGAGAAGGAGCAGTAGTTGGAAATTCCACAGAATTAAAAAATGTAATTTTATTTAATAAAGTACAAGTTCCACATTATAATTATGTAGGAGATTCTATTTTAGGATATAAATCCCATATGGG
>JAIIAN010000008.1 GCA_022717655.1 Bacillota bacterium
ATTCATGTTTCCAGGCATACCCATTCCTGGAAATCCACCTCTTTTTGCCATTATAGGTCCTCCTCATCATCGTTCATATCTTCTACTACGACATCCATCTGGATGCTTTGTTCAATCAGTTCGTCTACCGAAATCGGTGCAAGTCCTGCCGGACCTTTCAAATCCGTATCAGAAATCACGAACTGAATTTCTACTTCTTTTCCTGTTTTTTCTCGAATAATTTTCTTCAAAAGCGAAAGTGTGTCTGGATTTTTGGTACAGATTTCCGCCTGAAAATTGTGAAATTCAATATAAAGAATTGGCTCATCACTGTTCGCATTATACTTTGGTGTGGCTTCTTTTAACATCTGTTTTAGCAGACCACTTGTTTCTCTTATGATTGCTGTCCAGTTTTTCTGAATATACTGCAAATCTTCCGGTGCTGCTTTTTGTGGTTTTACTGCTTCTTGTTCTTGTGGTTCTTCACCAAATAATTCCGGCTGTGGCAGTGCCCGGCTGCTCGCTTTTTGAGACTCCATCAAAACCGGAATCCCTTTTTCCATTTTTTCTTCGAGTACACGAATCCGGTCAAATAAAGAATCCAGATTTGTTTCCATCACCGGCTGACATAATTTAATCAATGCGATCTCAACCAGCACACGCTTTTGGGACGCATACCGAATCTGATTGGAAAGTTCCGAGAAAACACGAATATAACGCATCAGCGTCTCCGTGTCAAGCATTTCACTCTCTTCTTTTAAACGTTCCAGATTTTCTGCCGAGACATCCACTGCGTCCTCCGGTACATCCGAAGTTTTTACCAATAACAGATTTCGCATATACCACACAAAATCATTTACAAACTGTCCCAGCTCTCTTCCCCGCACAATCAATTCTTCCAGTGTCTTAATCGAACCTGCAGTATCCTGAGATAACACTTTTCGCAGCAGTTCACTGAATACTTCCGTATCTACTGCGCCCAGCACATCAAGTGCTTTTTCATACGTCAGCGTTTCGCCCAGATAAAATGCGATACACTGGTCCAATAACGATAAGGCATCTCGCATCGAACCATCCGCTGCCTTTGCAATATATCGGATTGCTTTTTCTTCAACTTCCGTGCCTTCTTTTTCCATCAGTTCACGAAGTCTCGCAGAAATCGTATCTACGGTAATCCGCCTGAAATCATAGCGCTGGCATCTGGATAAAATAGTGATTGGAATCTTATGTGCTTCGGTTGTTGCCAGAATAAAGATAACATAAGAAGGAGGTTCTTCCAGCGTCTTTAAAAGAGCATTAAACGCTCCGGTTGACAACATATGAACCTCATCAATGATATATACTTTATAACGGCCCTGGGCTGGACGATACGCCACTTCCTCACGAATTTCACGAATATTATCGACACCGTTATTCGATGCGGCATCGATTTCAATTACATTCATAGAAGTACCGGCCGAAATTGCTTTACAGGTTTCACATTCATTGCAGGGACTTCCATCTACGGGATGTTCACAGTTCACCGCTTTGGCTAAAATTTTTGCAATCGTGGTTTTACCCGTACCTCTTGTTCCACAAAACAGATAGGCGTGACCAATACGGTCCGCCTTTATCTGGTTTTTTAATGTGGTTACAATATGTTCCTGTCCCTTTACGTCCTCAAAGTTTTGCGGCCGGAACTTACGATACAGAGCAACATAGCTCATTTTAATTCTTCTCCTGTTTTCTTGCTTTTCCATGCAAACGATGCATGTTTCTCGTCAAGCAGATATCTAAAGTCCGCTTCTCTGCTTGATTCAATTAATTTCCAAAACTGATTCCGATTCGTTTTGCAGCTTTAACTAACTGGTCATCCGGAGAAACCATTTTTAATTTTCCGGCACAGTCTGCAAGCGGAACTTTTTTAATTTTTCCGTTTACAATTCCTACCATATAGCCATATTCCTCTTTCAGAATCAATCCTGCTGCTGCAGAACCCATACGTGTTGAAAGCACACGGTCATAAGGACACGGACTTCCTCCTCTTTGTGTATGACCCGGAATTGTGATACGAATATCCAAATCCAGTTCTTTTTGCAGTTCTGCTTCCAGTTTATACGCAACAGACGGATAAACTTTCTTTTCTTCTTCCTGTTTCTTCTTTAATTCTTTTTTCGGAAGTGCTGCATCTTCTTTTGAAATTGCGCCCTCTGCCACAGCAAGAATCGTAAATCCCTTTCCAGAACGACTTCGATTTCTTACTGCTTCAGCGATTTTTTGGATATCATAAGGAATCTCAGGAATCAGAATAATATCTGCTCCGCCTGCAATTCCGGCATGAAGGGTCAGCCAGCCTACCTTATGTCCCATAACTTCTACAATAAAGATACGGCTGTGGGATGCGGCTGTTGTGTGAATACAGTCAATGGCATCTGTTGCAATATTGACTGCACTTTGAAAACCAAATGTCATATCCGTTCCCCAGATATCATTGTCAATGGTTTTCGGAAGATGAATAATATTCAGTCCTTCTTCTCTTAACAGATTCGCTGTTTTTTGTGTACCGTTTCCTCCAAGAATCACCAGACAGTCCAGACGAAGTTTATGATAAGTCTGTTTCATTGCTTCTACTTTATCCAGTCCATTTGCATCCGGTACTCTCATCAGTTTAAACGGCTGACGGGATGTTCCAAGTATCGTTCCGCCTCGTGTTAAAATTCCTGAAAAATCCTTTGCCGAAAGCATTCTGTAATTTCCATAGATAAGTCCTTTATAGCCGTCATCAAAGCCATAAACTTCCAAATCCTCTAAATTATTGAATAAACCTTTTACTACACCACGCATTGTGGCATTTAATGCCTGACAGTCGCCACCGCTTGTCAGCAGACCAATTCTCTTCATAGATTCATCACATCCCATCTTGTGTTTTTACAAGTCTTACTTTCAAATGCCTTATCGTATCTACACGAATGGTATTTTAAACTTTTGACCTTGTCATTCTTTATTATATACTAATTTATTTTTTATCACAATGTGAATTTTGAAAAAACAGTTCCACCTCTCCAGATTCCTTTTCTTCTTTTAAAACAGTTAGTTCAAACACCATATTTTCACCTGGATTTAATGTTGTCAGCTTCATTTTTTTCTCTGGCATCTTCCCCTTATAAAATAAGTCCCCCTTCTTTTTTAGTTCAATCTCAACATCGTCCGGTGCCTGTCCAAAAAAATAATAACACTCCGTCTCTTCTGTCTGATTCCAGATAGAAAACACCTGACTTTTACTTTCTTTTGCGCTTAAATCATTAAACTTCGGAAATTCCTGTTCTGTCACAATAAATTCCGGAATCCCTGTTTCTTCTTTGACCTCTTCTTGTCCGGAAAATCCTGCCAAAAAAAGTTCGAGTAATAGTAATAACAAAAGTTTTGCACACATACTTTTATCCTCCCATTACTAATTTATTCCCACTTTTTTGAAATTTTCCAAAAAGTTCTCTTTGCTTTTTCTTTTTTACATTGACAAACCTTCAAAAAACCGATATACTGGTATCACCGTGCAGCCGGGGAGTTAGCGGTGCCCTGTACCTGCAATCCGCTACAGCAGGGGTGTTGCCAAACGGAGGGGCTTGCTTTGCGGAGCTGCCCTCTATAAGTGGCGTTGACGTTTGGGTCTCACGCAACAGGACTCTGTGAACCGTGTCAGGTCAGGAATGAAGCAGCACTAAGCAGAATCCCCTGTGTGCCGTGAGGGTGCCTGGGCTGAGTTAACTGTAGAGGTAACGTCCGTGAAGGAGTCTCGATGGGCGGTGCACGGTGAAAAAAGAATAGTATAACCTTCTCTGCATTGTCATACAATAATACAGATTTCAAATGATTCTGAATCTATGTATGACCGCAGGGGAGGTTTTTTTATTGCAATCTTGGATGATTTCTATTATGGACCATTACGGATATCTGGGAATTGCCCTTTTAATTCTGATTGAAAATCTATTTCCTCCGATTCCCTCCGAAGTTATTTTGACCTTCGGTGGATTTTTAACGACTTATACAAATATGAATCTAATTGGCGTGATTCTTTCTTCTACCCTCGGCAGTGTCCTTGGCGCAGTTGTGCTCTATCAGATTGGAAGCCTTGTTCCGGTTTCAAAGCTTGAGGAAATTGTAAGTGGAAGAATCGGAAAATTACTCCATTTTAAAAAAGAAGATGTCACACACGCAGTCGAATGGTTCGACAGCAAAGGAAATTATACGGTCTTTTTCTGCCGTTTTATCCCGATTGTGCGAAGCCTGATTTCGATTCCAGCGGGCATGGCAAAAATGCACTTTTCTAAGTTTTTTATTCTCACTACCCTTGGAAGTTTCATCTGGAATACGGTGCTTGTCACCCTTGGAGCAGTTGCCGGTGCTTCCTGGCAAAAGACAGCACAATTTTTTCATTCCTATAGTCAGGCAGGAAAACTTGTACTTTGTGCTTTTACTTTCATTGGAATTTTCTTCTACATAAAAAAACGCTTCCAGAAATAAGTTTTTCTGGAAGTGTCTTTTTGCTATTTGACCTAAAATTAAAGTATATCTTTTACTTGCCTTTATTATTTTAATTGTCTTTATTATGTAAAGTGGATATTCACAATCTGCTTTGTATTTGATTTCGTTAGATTTCTTTTTTCAATGCTTTGATAAATTCCGGCGTTGTTCCACAGCATCCGCCCACAATATCTGCACCTGCATTTATTAATACTTTCATATTTTCTGCAAATGCTTCTGCTCCCATGGAATAAACCGCATTTCCTTTTTCATCAATCGCCGGCATCCCTGCATTTGGTTTTACAATCACTGGAATCTGTACTCGTTTTCTGATGTTTTCTACAACTGACACCAACTGGTCCGGTCCAGTCGAACAGTTAATTCCAACTGCATCTGCCCCCATCTGTTCCAGACTTTCCACTGCCTCATAAATATCTCCGCCAAAGAACAGACTTCCATCGGATTCTACCGTAAGAGTACACATAACCGGAAGGTCACAGACCGCTGCTGCCGCATCTAATACTGCCATTACTTCTGTAACTCCAAGCATAGTTTCTGCAACGAGTAAATCCACTCCTGCGTCATTTAAAATGCGAATCTGCTCGGTATAAGCCTCTAAAAGCTCTTCATAAGCAATTTCCTGCTTTCCTGTCGTTGTCAAATCACCAGCTACAAGACATTTGTCTCCTACTGCGTCTTTTGTGATTTTTACAAGACCTCGATTTAATTCTTCTACTTTATCCTCTAATCCATGATTTGCCAGACTAATTCTGTTTGCAGAAAATGTCGGTGCATAAATAATATCAGAACCAGCTTCGGCATAGGCTTTCTGTAATTCTATCAATGCCTGTGGATTTTCATAAATCCATGCCTCTGAACACACGCCTCTTGGCATCCCTGCTTTCATCAGATTTGAGCCTGTTGCTCCATCTAATACCACTTTTCCCTTTGCTACCAGTTCTTTAAATTCCTGTTTTGTCATTTTCTTCCTGCTCCTTTGCTTTTGCTTTCGCTTTTGCCTTGTCCATTCTTAATTCCTTAAAAAATCCACTCAGCATGGTACTACATTCTTCTTCAAGAACGCCTCTTTCCACTTCTACCTTGTGATTAAATCCATCCATCTCCAAAAGATTTAAGACCGAACCTGCACAGCCTGCTTTTGGATTCATGCTTCCAATCACAACCTTGTCAATTCTTGCCTGAACAATTGCTCCGGCGCACATCTGGCATGGCTCAAGGGTCACATATAACGTACAGCCCTCCAGCCTCCAGTCTCCTAATTTTTTACTTGCTTTCCGAATCGCATTGATTTCCGCATGAGAAGTGGTATTTTTATCCGTATTTCTTCGATTGTAACCACGGGCAATAATCTTCCCCTCATAGACAATCACACAGCCAATCGGTACTTCCCGAAGCGCATAGGCCTTTTTTGCCTGCCGAATGGCCTCTTTCATAAATTTTTCTTCGTCTCTCATTCTCCGCATCCTATTTCTGTATGATTTAGAATTATACAACAGAGTGCTTTTTCATTGCAACCGGTTGCTTTTTATTTTTTTCATACTCTGTTTAAAAATTTCAGAAAAGATTTATGATACGGACACAATTCTATCATATTTTTTGGATATACTAGCATTATCAAATGAAGAAGACAGTGGCTGCATCGCAGTTTAGATTTTACGAAAGTAAGGTTTGAACGAAATCAACTTTGTGGCTGCCGGTCTTCGCCAAATAAGCAAGTTAACTTTTTATATAGATTTTTCTTTTCCCTCCCTCTCTTTGCCGGTGCATGAAAATGTGCCGGCGCTTTTTTTATTCACAAGGATTTTTTTCACCAAAAAAGGCGGTACAACTTTCGTCATACCGCCATTCACCGGAGATGGTGGGAGTCGAACCCACGCGCCCACGAAGGACCTATCGCATTTCGAGTGCGACCTCTTACGACCACTTGAGTACATCTCCATGTTTTTCTATTATACGGTGCTTCCTGCTTTTGGTCAAGCAAAAAATCTATTTTGTTGACCATATTATGGTAAAAATGTTATACTTTTATTAGATACAAGAAAACGTAATTTTAAATTTCAGAGAGGAGAATATCTATGACAAAAACCAGAAACATGATTTTTGCAGTTATTTTACTTATCCTGATTGGTGCAGGTTTTCTTTTTTATCATGCAGCTCAGACAAAGCAAAGTAACACGTTTGTTCCTCTAAGTGAATACAATGAACGTTTCTCAAAAGAAGGACACGGAAATTAAGCTGAATTATTACTCTTAAAATCAGAAAGGATTCCCACCATGCCAATCAACGGATTTAACAAAACCACTCTTTTAGATTATCCTGGAAAAATTGCATCCACCATCTTCCTTGGCGGGTGCAATTTCCGCTGTCCATTTTGCCAGAACAGTTCTCTTGTACTTTCTCCAAACAAACAGCCTGTGATTCCCACAGAAGAAGTCCTTTCCGTTTTAAAAAAGCGTCAGGGAATCTTAGAGGGGGTCTGTATTACAGGCGGTGAGCCGACTTCGGATAAAGAATTATTTTTGCTCATTGACAAAATCAAAGAACTTGATTATCCAATTAAACTCGATACAAATGGCAGTCATCCATGGATTTTAAAGAAATTAGTGAAAAATCAAATGATTGACATGGTTGCAATGGATATTAAATCTTCCAAAGAATCTTATGCAAAAGTATCTGGCTGTAAAAACATTGATTTAACATCCATCTGTGAATCTGTTGAATTTTTGCTCTCTGATGTGATTCCTTACGAATTTCGTACCACCGTTGTACGGGAACTTCATGACAAATCCGATTTTGAATCTATCGGTAAGTGGATTGCCGGATGTCAGGCTTATTTCTTACAGGCATACCGTGATTCTCCTGATGTGATTCATCCCGGATTCACCAGTTATACAAGAGCCGAATTAGAACAATTTCAACAGATTCTATTAAGAACGATTCCCTCTGTTTCTATCAGGGGGATTGATTGACCGATACCAATAGCCGAAATGTCCTTGTACTTCCTGTGCCGACATTTCGGTTGTTTCGCATTTTGCTTCTTTAAAATAAGGGAATCCAAACATTCCCGCCATCAACGCTTCCTGTCTGTTATACGTTCCCGGCACTCCAAGTATGTAACAATTTCTCTTCGTATCTTTTCCAATCAAGGCATGTTTATAGCGTCTCCATCCATAACGCAGGAAATTATTATTTAAAAGTCCCTGGTCTCGTGGATTTAGCTGATTATAATCTAAAAGACCGATTTTTGTGCACTGTTCAAATTCTCCATCCTTAAATGGACAGTAGAAAGATTCTTCGAGTTCATTTAATTCTTCTGATTCATTGGATTCCTCGAATTCATTTGGTTTTTCCGATTCTTCTAATTTTTCTTCTACTCCTTCTTCCATTTCTGACTCTGGCACTTCTGATTCTGGCATTTCCACTTCTGAACCTGCCTTATTCTCTGCTTCCTGTGTTTGTTCTATTTCCTCTATTTCTTCTATTTTTCCTGTTTCTCTTATTTCTTCCTGACATTCGTCTCCGACTTCTTCTAAGATACTCGGCGTCGGCGGAAATGGATTTTCCTGCATTTCCAGTTCTTTTTCTTTTTTGCTTTCCCCTTTTTCATCTTTCCTTTCTTCTACGCTATCTTCTTCTTTTGCTTTTTCTTGTTCTCTTAACTTTTCTTCTTTTTCTGTGTTTTCGGGTTCTTCCAACTCTTCAGATATTTCTAATTCTTCTTTCAATCTCTCGTCTGACTCTTCTTCTCTCTCTTTTTCGTCTACTTTTCCAAACCGAATTTCATCCAGGCGTACTGGATTTTCATCCCAGCCGGTTCCATACATCACATCACCAGCTAAAAATACCATTCCGTTAAAATCATCAATCGAATATCCGCTTTCCGAGACATTTTCTCCAGGCAGTTCCAGTGAAAAGGCAATGATTTCTCCTGCCAGGTCACACGTTCCAAGATAAACTGCCTCACATTCCTGTTTTTCTTTGTCTCTTACATAGCCATAAATCTCACAGGGAAATGATTCCTGTCCATAAACACCAGATAGCCGAAACTGCATCCTGCAGATTCCATCCCGCACTTCCACTTTTACAAATCCTTTTCCGTTTCCTTTTTTTCTTCCTTCATATTCATATACATAAGCAACAAATCGTCGATATCCAGACATGTCATTCTCCCAAAAATTTGTTCCTTAAAGTATATGAAAAAAAGTTTAAAAAATTTCATTTTTTTATTGACAATTTAGTTCAATTCCAGTATAATTGTTAATGTTGAATCCGAAAAATATTTTAACGAAGCGTGGCTCAGTTTGGTAGAGCGCTGCGTTCGGGACGCAGAGGTCGCGTGTTCGAATCACGTCGCTTCGACTTCAACGAAGAAACGGTATGGCAGAAATGTCGTACCGTTTTTCTTTTATTTTTTTAAGGATTGGAAATTGAACGCAGATAAGAATTCAATTTCCAATCCTTTTTTAATCTCTTTACGAATTTCTTCTCCACCCTGCCGGATATTTATTTTTCAAGGTTTGATTCACCAATTTTCCAAATCCAAGCGGATGTCCATCTACACAGACTAACTGCCAGCCTTTTTTCACTTTTGCTTCGCCATCTTCGATTACAAGTGTCTCTCCTCTTAAATAGCGTGCAACCCTCTCATCTTCACTTGAAATATTAAGAATCGCAGGAAACTGTTCTTGTGAGAGCGCAAGTGCAAGTGGCTCGGATGGCTCAAAGCGGTTTTTCTTTAGTTCCCCTAAGAACAATCCATTTCGTACAAAATGGATTCCTTTATAGTGATTCGATGTCGGTGGCAGATAATACACATTCTGATTGCGGATTTCAATCCGTTCTTTTTCAAATGGAAGTTCCATTGGTGCCCAAAATTCATTTAATAATTTCCATGCTTCTTTTTCTGGTTTCTGGACTGCTACATCGGATTTTGAAGGATAGAGAATTCCTTTTTTCTTTAACAGTGCAATAAAATGCCCTTCTCCAGCCATCTTATGTGGGAAAATACGCACACATTTTTTTAAGTTTTCGTCTCCATTTCCCCAGTCTGGATTTCCTTTTGAAAATCTTTCATAAGACGGAATCTCCAAAAGTTCCATCTCCGGGAAATTTTCAAGAATATAAGAAATGGTTCCTTCATTTTCGATTGGAGCAAAGGTGCAGGTGGAATACAGCATGAGTCCACCTGGTTTTAACATGGAAATCGCATTTGAAACGATTTCTCTTTGCAAATTTGCGAAAAATTCCGGACGGCTCTCATCCCATGTTTTTGCAACGTCCATATCTTTTCGGAACATTCCCTCTCCCGAACATGGAGCATCGACTAAGACTTTATCAAAAAATTCCGGCATCACACGGGCAAGATTTTTGGGAACTTCATTTGTGATAAACGAATTTTTAATTCCACAAAGTTCAATATTTCTAAGCAAGGCTTTTGCTCTTGAAGCACTGATTTCATTTGCAACCAGCATACCCTGCCCTTTTAAGCGTGCGCCAAGTTCCGTCGCCTTTCCGCCCGGCGCAGCACATAAATCCAATACATAGTTCCCCGGTTCAACCGGTAAGATGGCAGCAGGTGCCATTGCACTCGGCTCTTGAAGATAATAAAGTCCGGAAGCATAGTAAGGATGCCTTGCAGGACGGTCAGCTTCTTCATAATAAAATCCATTCTCTGTCCACGGAACTTTAGTCAGATGAAATGGAGACTGTTTTAAAAATTCTTCTACAGATATTTTCAAGGTATTGACACGCAGGCCAAACTGACGGGGCGCTTCATAACTTTTTAAAAAATCTCCGTATTCTTCCCCAAGCATGGCTTTCATACGTTCTAAAAATGCCTTTGGCAGTTGTTCAATCATAGTTTTATTTCCTTTACAGTATTTATTCTTTGAAGCATTATATAGCAAAAACGGTATGCCTGCAACTACAGACATACCGTTTCATTTCATTTTCGCTCTTATTCTTTTTATTCTGCAGGCTGTTCTGCTTCCACTGGTTCTTCTGCAAGCACCTGCTCATATTTCTGAAGAATAATTCCCTGGATTTTTTCACGTGTTTCAGAGTTAATCGGATGAGCGATATCTCTATATTCGCCATCTGTTGCTTTTCTGCTCGGCATTGCGATAAACAGTCCTTTTTCACCCTCAATCACCTTGATGTCATGTACTACAAATTCTTCATCAATTGTGATGGATACAACTGCCTTCATTTTACCTTCTTTTGCAACTCTTCTTACTCTTACATCTGTGATGTTCATAATAAACCCTTCCCCTTTCATAGCCTTCTCAAAAAGCCCTCTTTATAAGTCCGATTTTTGTATCTTTTATTTTGTAAAAACCTGCTTAGTTATTACAATACATATCTTTCGTTTTTCTCGATTACAATCTTGATGCCTTCTTCTCCGCAATAGTAAGAATTTGCACGAATGGTATCACGACTTTCCACAATACAGTTTTCAATGTGTGTGTTATCACCTAAATAAACATCATTTAAGATGATAGAGTTTTTGATTACACAGTTATTACCCACAAATACTTTTTTAAATAAGATAGAATTTTCCACCTGTCCGTTAATGATACATCCACTGGAAATCAGGCTGTTTTTCACCTGTGAACCCGGATTGTATTTTGCCGGTGGTAAATCATCAATCTTAGACTGAATGGATGGATACTGATTAAAGAAGTAATCTCTGACTTCCGGTTTCAGGAAGTCCATATTTGTTCTATAATAAGCATCTACAGTGGAGATATTGCTCCAGTATGTATTAATCTTATATCCATAGATTCTCTTTAATTCTTTATAACGAATCAGAATATCTTTTACGAAATCATATCTGTCTTCTTCCTGGCATTTTTCAAGCAGTTCGATTAACTGACGTCTTCTGACAACATAGATACCGGTAGAAACCGTATTGGTGTGTGTTACCATCGGTTTTTCTTCAAATTCCTGAATTCTGCTGTCTTCATTCATTTTGATACAGCCAAATCTGGTTGCTTCATCAGCCGGAACATCTGTACATACAACGGTAACATCTGCTCGTTTTGCAATATGGAATTCCAGAACTTTATTGAAATCCATTTTATAAACACAATCACCGGAAGCGATTACAACATAAGGTTCATGGCTGTTTTTTAAGAAATTTAAGTTCTGAGCCATTGCATCGGCAGTTCCTCTGTACCAGAAGTTATTATCTGCAGTAATGGTTGGCGGGAATGTATATAAGCCCCCCTGCTTTCTACCAAAGTCCCACCATTTTGAAGAACTTAAATGTTCATTTAAAGAACGTGCATTATACTGTGTTAAAACTGCTACTTTCTGAATACGGGAGTTCGACATATTACTAAGCGCAAAGTCGATACTGCGGAAACTTCCGGCAACAGGCATTGCTGCTATTGCTCGTTTGTTTGATAATTCTTTCATTTTATTGTTATTGCCGCCGGCAAGAATAATTCCTATTGCTCTCATGCTGTCTCACCTTCCTTATTTAAAGTTTCTCCACTTGCAAGTTCTCCATCCGGATAATCCTCCGGTGTTGTCTCTCCGACAATCGCTGTGTTAACTCCGATTTTTACATCTGCCGGAATAACAGAATTTTCTCCAATTGTTACTAAACCAAAAGAGTATACACTTGGTTTTTCTTTATTTGGAACGTCTTCTCCAACACCCATTACTACGTTATTTCCAACTGTAACATTTTCTGCGATGATTGCCTTATCAATTGTTACATTTTCTCCGATAAAGGACTGTTTCATAATGATAGAATCACGCACTACACTGCCTTTTTTAATCACTACACCAGGTCCGATAACAGAGTTGTAAACTTCACCGTGGATTTCACCGCCTTCACCGATGATACTTCTGTCTACAACAGCTTCTGCTGAAATGTACTGAGGCGGAATAATATCTGTTTTTGTATAGATTTTCCAAAATTCTTCGTATAAATTAAATTCAGGAATGATATCAATCAGTTCCATATTTGCTTCCCAGTAAGAACCAAGTGTACCTACATCTTTCCAGTAGCCATTGTATTCATACGCAAACAGACGCTGGTCTTTTTCTTTGCAGTACGGAAGCACATGTTTACCAAAATCACAGCCCGGCTGATCTTTTAATGCCAGCAAAGCTTCTTTTAATACTGGCCAGCTGAATATGTAAATACCCATAGATGCAAGATTGCTCTTTGGATTTTCCGGTTTTTCTTCAAATTCTGTGATGCGTCCAGTTTCGTCTGTAATTGCCAGACCAAAGCGGCTTGCTTCTTCCCACGGAACCGGCATACAAGCTACCGTCACATCTGCTTTATTTGCTTTATGGAAATCGAGCATTACTTCGTAATCCATTTTATAAATATGGTCACCACCAAGGATTAACACATAATCCGGATTATAAGTTTCCATATATGCCATATTCTGGTAAATTGCGTTTGCTGTTCCTGTATACCATTCTGTATCTGTTTTCTTCTCATAAGGCGGAAGAATGGAAACACCACCTACATTTTTATCCAAATCCCACGGAATACCAATTCCAATATGTGTATTTAAGCGGAGTGGCTGATACTGTGTCAGTACTCCGACTGTATCTACGCCTGAATTAATACAGTTACTGAGCGGGAAATCTATAATTCTATACTTTCCTCCAAATGAAACTGCCGGTTTTGCTACCTTTGCAGTCAGTACACCCAAACGGCTGCCCTGTCCACCTGCAAGCAGCATGGCAATCATCTCTTTCTTAATCATGTAATCACCTCTTGTATATATTTATGATTCTTTTATTATACCACACTAAATCAAAATTGTGAACATTTTTAACAATTTTTTTTCGACTTTCCCATTGTTTTTGTGACATTTTACTTGTCCCTAACATTTCGATTAAGAAAGGGTTTTCATTCCCATTTTTTTTATGTATAATGAACTATTGAAAGATGTAACAGTTAAGTAAATAAGATAGATTAAAATAGAATAGAAAGGAACTTGCTGCCTTATGTATGAAATAGATTTTAATAAACCATTACACATTCATTTTATCGGTATCGGCGGAATCAGCATGAGTGGTCTTGCCGAAATCCTTTTAAAAGAAGATTTTAAAATTTCCGGTTCGGACGCCAAACCTTCTGACCTTGTAACGCACTTAGAAAGTCTGGGAGCAAAAGTCTATATCGGACAGCGTGCTTCTAATATCACAGATGATATTGAACTTGTTATCTACACGGCTGCGATTCATCCGGATAATCCGGAATTTGCCTGTGCAAAAGAAAAACAGATTCCAATGCTCACAAGAGCAGAACTGCTTGGTCAGATTATGCGCAACTATGAAACTCCGATTGCCGTTTCCGGAACACATGGAAAGACAACTACAACTTCCATGATTTCCCATATTCTCTTAGAAGCAGACGCTGACCCTACTATTTCCGTTGGAGGAATCTTACCTGCAATCCATGGAAATATCCGTGTTGGCGAATCCGAAACCTTTGTCACAGAAGCCTGTGAATACACGAACAGCTTTTTAAGCTTTTTCCCGAAAATCAGCATTATCTTAAATATCGATGCAGACCATCTGGATTTCTTTAAAGATATTGATGATATTCGTCATTCTTTCCGTTTATTTGCCGAAAGACTTCCGAAAGACGGAACTTTAATTATCAATCAGGACATTCCAAATGTTGCCGAAATCACAAAGGATTTACCATGCGAAATTATTTCCTATGCCCTGGAACAGGATGCAGATTACACTGCTGCAAATATTGAATTTGATGAAACTGCACATGCTTCCTTCGACTGTATGGAAAAAGGTACTTTACTTGGTCATTTTTCACTTTCCGTTCCTGGCATTCACAATGTCTCAAATGCATTGTCTGCCATTGCACTGGGAAGAAAACTTGGTCTTTCCCTGGAATCTATCCAGAAAGGTCTCCTGCATTTTGGAGGAACAAACCGTCGTTTCCAGTATAAAGGAAAAGTGGGAGGCGTTACCGTTATTGATGACTATGCACATCATCCGACAGAGATTGCCGCAACACTGCGCACTGCAAAAAATTATCCACATAAAACAATCTGGTGTGTATTCCAGCCTCATACCTATACCAGAACAAAAGCGCTGATGGATGCGTTTGCCCGGGCATTAAGCCTTGCCGATAAAGTTGTGCTTGCCGATATCTACGCAGCAAGAGAAACCGATACCCTTGGAATTTCTTCTAAAGACCTTCAGGAAAAGATTTCCGCACTCGGAACGGATGCACATTATTTCCCTACTTTTGATGAAATCGAAGATTTCCTGCTGGAAAACTGCGTATCAGGTGATGTCTTGATTACCATGGGAGCAGGTGATGTTTATAAAATCGGAGAACATCTGCTTGGGATGTAAGAATTTATATGCTCTGCAGGCATTCCTAATATCTAATTTAAGGAAATGCCTGCAGGTTTTTTTGTCAAAAAATGCTTATTCTCTTTTCAAAAATTCTATGTTATACTGAATTTGGACATAGATTGATTAGAAAAGGATGTTGGAAATGGGACAGTTTACAATCTGTAATGATTTTCCTGGAGACTATACTTTAATCTCCAACTATTTCCTTGACGTCTGTATGCCACAGGCAAATGGGGAATTTGTTAAGGTTTATCTTTATCTCTTACGAAATGCCACCGGCGTTTCCGCTTCACTTGAGCTGTCATCGATTGCCGACATTTTTAATTGTACGGAAAATGATGTGCTCAGGGCATTAAAATACTGGCATAAATCAGGGGTTCTTGATTTAAAATTAGACGAACAGGGCAATTTAAGCAGTGTCCGTCTGCTTCCTGTGGGCGCAAATCTTCCGCAGGATTCAACTACAACTGCATCAATTACAAATACAGCTTCGGCTTCCGCTGAAACTTCAGCAAGCTCAGAAGCCGTTTCAAATGAGCCTGCCAAACCGTCCTCTTTGTCGGCGGAAAAAATCAGGGCTTTAACCGAGCGGGAAGATGTCATTCAGATACTTTTTATTGCGGAGCAGTATCTTGGAAAAACACTCTCTCCCATCGAAATCAATAAATTATTGTATTTTTATGACGAACTTCATTTTTCACCCGACCTCATGGAATACTTAATTGAGTACTGTGTCTCAAAGGGCAGTCACAGTATCCGCTACATTGAAACCGTAGCACTTTCCTGGGCGGACCAGAATATTACAACCATTGAACAGGCAAAATCTGCAACAACTGCATACAATAAAAATTATTTTGCAATTCTGCGCGCGTTTGGAATTAAAAACCGAAATCCGGTCGATGAAGAAATCCGCTACATGAACGTATGGCTTGATGAACTCGGATTTTCTCTTGAAATTATTTCTCTTGCCTGCAGTAAGGCAGTTATGGCAACCGGTCAGCCGAACTTTCCTTATGCCGATTCGATTTTAAGAAGCTGGCAGAAAAGAGATGTTCATGATGTTGCCGATGTGGAAAAACTAGAAGATTCTCATAAACAGGCAAAGGCTGCAAGAAATGAAGCTCCAGCTTCCCGTGCTCAGTCATCTGCCTCCCGCAATAAATTCAATAATTTTCATCAGCGTGCGTATAATGTTAATGAACTCGAAAAACTGCTGTTGAATAAATAAAAATGAGGAAAAACTGTGTCACTAAATAATTCACAATACGACGCGCTCATGCGCCAATATAACCAGAAACAATTAAAACATAAACATGAACAGCGAGACCGTATCCGGATTGCATATAAGAGAATTCCCAGGCTTCAGGAGATTGACAACGAAATTGCATCCCTTAGTTTAAAAAAAGCCAGGGCTCTTCTTATGCCCTCTTCTTCAGCAGATTTTAATCTCTCTGATGAAATCGAAAAGCTCTCTGAAGAACGCAAAACCCTGCTTCTTAGAAACGGTTTTCCCGCTGATTATCTGGAACTTCACTATGACTGTCCGCACTGTAAAGACACCGGATATGTTGATAACCAGAAATGTTCCTGTTTTCGCAAAGCGGCTGTTGACTTGCTTTATACGCAGTCCAATATCCGTGAAATCTTAGAAGTAGAAAATTTTGAAAACTTTACGTTTCAATATTATTCCCAGGAAGTAAAAAATCCGGCTACCGGCTTAAATGCACTCGAAACCGCAAGGGATGCTTACTTTAAATGCTGGGATTTTATTGATAACTTTGCCAGCCATCCCGCCGGCATTTTCTTTTACGGTGATACCGGTGTCGGAAAAACCTATCTTTCCCACTGTATTGCCAAAGAATTAATCCAGCGGTCTTATTTTGTCTTATATTTTTCATCTTTTGATTTATTTGACCTGCTGGCAAAGAACACATTTAAAAAGGATACTGCTGCCTCGGATATGGCAGAATATATAGCAAGCTGTGATTTATTAATCATCGACGACCTCGGCACGGAACTTGTAAATTCTTTCGTTGCCAGTCAGCTGTTTTTCTGTGTCAACGAGCGCATTATCAATCATAAATCCACTATTATATCAACAAACCTGACCATGGAAAATTTTCTGGAAACTTACTCAGAACGTATCTTCTCTAGAATCTCCAGTAATTACACCATGCTCAAACTAATTGGAAATGACATAAGAATCCAAAAAAAACTGTTAGGAGGAAAGTAAAAAATGTCACCATCACCAAAAGATACCACACCTTTAGATTCACTTCCTGTAGGACGCCTCGGAATCATTCCGTTAAAGAGCTGTTCCGCTCTTGGCGCAAGGGTCAACGACTACATTGTAGACTGGCGTAAAGACAGAGAATATTCTCACTTTAACAACCTGGAGTTTGAAGGCTATGAACGCAACTCTTATTTAATTCAAGCGGAAACCCCACGTTTTGGTTCGGGAGAAGCAAAGGGAATTTTAAAAGAATCTGTTCGCGGTGATGATATCTATCTCATGGTAGATGTTTGTAACTACAGTCTGACCTACTCTCTTTGTGGACAGACCAATCACATGTCTCCAGATGACCATTTTCAGGATTTAAAACGTGTGATTGCAGCTATCGCAGGAAAGGCACGCCGTGTCAACGTCATCATGCCGTTCCTCTATGAGAGCCGTCAGCATAAACGTACCGGACGTGAATCTCTTGACTGTGCACTTGCACTTCAGGAATTAGTAAACATGGGTGTTGACAACATCATTACCTTTGATGCTCATGACCCTCGTGTTCAGAACTCCATTCCGCTTCATGGCTTTGAAACGGTTCAGCCGGCTTATCAGTTTGTAAAAGGTCTGTTCCGTGCAGAGCCGGATATCGAAATCAGCAATGACAAACTGATGGTTATCAGCCCGGATGCCGGTGGTACCGGACGTGCAATTTATCTCGCCAACGTACTTGGTGTTGATATGGGTATGTTCTACAAACGCCGTGATTACTCCACTATCGTTGACGGACGTAATCCTATCGTAGCACATGAATTCCTTGGTGCTGACGTAAAAGGTAAAAATATGATTATCATCGACGATATGATTTCTTCCGGTGACAGTATGCTTGAAGTTGCTGCTTTATTAAAAGAAAAAGGAGCTGCAAAAATCTTTATGTGTGCTACTTTCGGACTGTTTACAAATGGTCTGAAGAAATTTGATGAAGCTTATGAAAAAGGTGCATTTGACCGTCTGCTTACCACAAATCTGGTTTATCAGACAGAAGAACTGCTTCAGAAAGAATACTATGTAAACTGTGATATGAGTAAATATATTGCTTTAATCATTGATACATTGAACCACGATTCTTCTATCAGCAAATTATTGAATCCGGTCGAACGAATCAACCGCTTCCTTGCGAAACATAACGCAAATCTGGCAGATAAAAAATAATTCGAGTAAAAAAAACAAAGAAAAAAAGTCCCTGAGGTATCACTCTTGAAAGCTGATATCTCAGGGATTTTTTATTGCTTAAATTATAATCTAATGTAAGTCTCAAAATTTATTTTTGACATTCCTATCATCATCTTATAAATCACAGTTGTTTACTGTTCTTGGGAACGGAATGACGTCACGGATATTCTGCATACCGGTTAAGTACATAACGCAGCGTTCAAATCCAAGACCAAATCCAGAATGACGGGTAGAACCGTATTTACGCAGGTCAAGATAGAATCCATAATCTTCTTCATTTAAGCCGAGTTCATCCATTCTTGCTTTTAATTTTTCATAGGAATCCTCTCTCTGGCTTCCTCCGATGATTTCACCGATTCCAGGTACAAGGCAGTCCATAGCTGCTACTGTCTTTCCATCTTCATTCTGTTTCATGTAGAATGCTTTGATTTCCTTCGGATAATCTGTAACGAATACCGGACGTTTGTAAACCTGTTCGGTCAGATAACGTTCATGTTCGGTCTGCAGGTCACATCCCCAGAATACTTTGTATTCAAATTTGTCATTTACTTTTTCCAGAATTTCAATTGCTTCTGTGTAAGTCACGTGTGCAAATTCAGAAGTCATAACATGGTTCAGACGGTCTAATAATCCTTTATCGATAAAGGAATTAAAGAAATTCATTTCTTCCGGTGCATGTTCTAACACGTATCCGATAACATATTTTAACATGGATTCTGCCAGTGCCATGTTATCATCCAAATCAGCAAATGCCATTTCCGGCTCAATCATCCAGAACTCTGCTGCATGACGGGTTGTGTTGGAGTTTTCTGCACGGAAAGTCGGTCCAAATGTATAGATGTTTCTAAATGCCTGCGCATAAGTTTCACCATTTAACTGACCACTTACAGTAAGGTTTGTTTCTTTTTTGAAGAAGTCCTTGCTGTAATCAACTTTTCCATCTTCTGTCTTTGGAAGATTTTCCATATCCAGTGTTGTAACACGGAACATTTCTCCCGCACCTTCACAGTCACTTCCTGTAATCAATGGAGTGTGTACATAGACAAATCCTCTCTCCTGGAAGAACTGATGAATTGCATAAGCAATCAGGGAACGTACACGAAATACTGCCTGGAACGTATTGGTTCTTGGACGCAGATGAGAAATCGTTCTTAAATATTCCAGAGAATGACGTTTTTTCTGCAGTGGGTAATCTCCTGCGGATTCGCCTTCTACCATAATTTCTTCTGCCTGAATTTCAAACGGCTGTTTTGCCTGTGGAGTTGCTACTAAAGTACCTTTTACGATAATGGCTGCTCCTACATTTAATTTGCTGATATCCTGGAAATTATCCATGGAATCATGATAAACAACCTGAAGGGTTTCAAAAAAACTTCCATCATGAAGCACAATAAAACCAAATGTTTTGGAATCACGTACGCTTCGTACCCATCCACCTACAGTAACTTCTTTATCAAGATACTGTTCTCTGTTTTTGTAAATCTCTTTTACTGTTGTCAGTTTCATAAATCTGTTCTCCTTTATTTCCATCCCTGTGTATCCAGTTTTTTATTACTTCTCAAAATGTAATGAAAAAAGTGGAGCAGGAAACCCGCTCCACATAAGTATAACGCATTGTAATAGGCTTCGCAAGGGGATTTTACCACTCAAGTTTGCCGATTTCTTTGTATCCGTCACTGCGGTCAAATGCATAGATTCCCTGATTCTGACACAGATAAAAGGTATCGCCAATATAAATTCCTCTTGTTTCATCAATTACATCGTAGCTGTCGGAGGAATTTCCGGTTGCCTTACTTAAACTCTGCATCAGGTTCTGTGTAAATCCATCTTCTGCCGAATAACCAAATACCCCATAATAACCCTTCAGGTTATAAGTCACTTTATCATAAGATCCCATTGCAAATCCGATGATATTTTCATCTGCATCAACCATCACACTCTTATAATTATCTTGTGGGCTGTAAACATCAATATCTTTTAATACAATTTTATCGACTTCCTTTACGTCGGCAGGATTGGAAATATCAAACATGGATAACTTAATTCCTTTTAATTCTCCGGTATCCGGGTCCGTTTCCTGTCCGATTCCAAGCAGTTTATTTTCCCCATAAAAATGCAGATATTCGGAAAATCCGGTCACCTTTAACTCTCCAATCACTTTTGGATTTTCAGGATCTTTTAAATCCACAGAAAACAGCGGGTCTACCTGTTTATAAGTCACAAAATATCCGGTATCTCCTAAAAATCGTGCAGACTGAATACTTTCCCCAAATGCAAGATCTTCGATTTTTCCACTGACTTTCATGTTTTCATCCAGGACATATAATCCATTACTTTCCTGTCCACCCCATCCATTCGGATAGCGAGTCACAACTGCCCTGAGATAGCCATTATTTTCATCCAGACAAAAACTGTCATGGATTGTTCCATTAATCTGTCCGGCTGCTTTTAATTCCAATGCTCCATCTGCATAAGAAAAGCGTGCAATCTGTGTTGTTATCTCCTGTGTCTGATATTGACTCATGCAGACATAGATATTATTCTGGCTGACATAATACATTCCACCGGCTCCAATTAAGGAACGACTTGCCATCACTTTATCCGGTTCCTCTAAGTTGACAGAAGAAATTACAAACTGAGTCGTATCTGTCTGAGGCTCTACCGGACAAAATACATCCGAAGCCTGTATTGGCACTCCATTAATCTTCGGCACTAAAAGTTCCGGATGGTCATCAGACGCATTTTCTTCCTGGGCATAATAAGTAGAAAACAGATACAGGTAATTTCCCACTTTTCTTGATGTCTCATAATATCCTTCCTGCTTGATTGTTCCTTTCAATACGATGTTTGATTTATCTGATACATCATACGTGTAAAGTTTCGTATAATTTGTCGAATTGACCGCATAGGTATCTTCTCCTTCCATCGAGACATCGGTGTCATATCCGTAGGCTACGATGCAGACCGTATTCCCATCCACATACATATCACTGATGGTATCTGTCATACTTTCAAGAGAAGTTTCTCCTGCCTTTTCTAATTTGCTTCCTTCTGCTTTTGTAATCATCAGTCTGCCTGAACGAGTTAACGTATAAATATAAGTACCATCTGTTTTTACCAGGTCTCCTTCATCTACCCCCTCTGTCCGCACATTTGTCCGGGAATAACTGTCTGAACTATTATCTTCTGAAACTGCTCTTGCCATTGAAGAAGCTGTACCATCAGCCACAGCACTTTCATTCATAATTCCATAATCTTCATCCATATTCGATGAGCTCGAATACCATGCCTCCTGTGTTTCCTGTGCCTGCTTTGTCTCTACAAATAATTTCTGATAAATTTCTTCATAGCTGGAAGCAGCTTTATAACCTTCCACCTGCTTTTCTTCCGCTGAAGCTTCCTGCGAAAGGGTACCGTTTCCGCTTCCGTCTTTTGCCGAAGAAGCTGTCTGTGCACCAATTTCTGCCGAGTCCTTTTTATGAGTAAGTGCCACACCGGAAACTCCAATTCCAACTAAAACTGCCACCCATGCAGCTGCTACCATATATTTTCTTTTCTTCATCTCATCCCGCCTGCCTTTCTTTTTCTGTGAATTTAAAATTTCATCTAAATGTTCCGGTTTCAAGCGTTCTGGAATTTCTTCTTCTTTTGCTTCTTCCCGAATCTTTTCTATTACTTTTTCCAGGTTCAGGTCATCTGACTGCAGGTCTTTTAAATTATGATATTCTTCTTTTTTCGCCATCACTGCACCTCCTAATCCAGTTTTTCTTTCATCTTCTTTAATGCCCGACTCACTTGTGAACGCACTGTATTATGATTTTTATGTAAAAGTGCTGCAATCTCCCGACTTTTATAACCTCCAAACACCTGAAGTGCCACCATGTAACGTTCCTCTTCTTCCAGAGAATAAAATGCATCTCTTACGTGAATAGCGTGTGCCATATCCTCTGTTTTACTGTCTTTTTCTAATCTTTGTTCATTTTCCTCATAAGAATAAGTTTTTGTTATATATTCTTTTAGCTTTCGTTTACATTTGTTGGATAAAATCTGAAAAATCCATGCCCGAAATGCTTCTTCTTTCCTTAATTTTCCAATGGATTCAAACGCATCTGCCACAGTCTCTGCCACAGCGTCCTCTGCATCTTCCCTGTCTTTTAACACGTAAAGTGCAAATCGGTACATATCCTCGTATACTGTTTCATAAAGCTTTGCAAATGCCTCTTTTTTTCCCTTTTTTGCCTGTCTTACCAGTTCTCGACTTTCCTCCATTTTTTCCCTCCTCTCTCTTTATTGTACTTTCGGAATCTTTCTGTGCTTTATCATTGATTTTACAATTTTACAGTTACTTTTCCAAATGTACTTTTCTTTCTATATTGTTATAGTGTCTTTTCAATACCATTTTGTTGCAAAAAAATTGGAGCAAACTATTTTGCCCCAACTTTTCTCATTTTTTATTCAATATTCTTTTCAACATAACTGATAAATACGTTGCCTGCTGCCTCAAATGCTGCAGTACTGTCGTTGATTCCCATATAAGATGTTGTCTGGTCTGCCGGATTATAAAGCAGGGTATTGTATGCATCATATCCTACAATCACACGATTCCCTGCATCTCCAAGACTTACAATCACCGGACGCTGTGCACTGACCTGATATAATACTTCTTCTAAGGTACATCCTGTCAGATTCATCACTGTTCCACCATCTCCTAACTGTTCTTCCAGATAAGAAACATCGGTCTTTGCACTCTTAAACCAGTCCGGAATCTCATCGACATTTAATGTCACTTTTGTCTTTGTATTTCCACGCTCCCAGATATACTGCTGTGCACGATTTAACACAACACCGGTCTGTGCATCTGCTTCCTGCACGGCACTTGCAACATCTGTATAGATTCCGTACAGCCCGCCATTTGCATACACATAATAATAATCGGTATCATCCGTTTCCGCATCGAGTTCCAGCGTCGTGCTGTTTTCCAATACCATCCACTTTGGAATTGAGACAAGCGGATTTTTATTTTTATTTTCGTCCGAGTACACCAATCTGGTAATTCCCGCCTGACGATTTGTCGTAACCGTTGCTATCGACGCAACCTCTTCTTCTTTGGTCTTTACATTATTCATAATGTGGTCATTTGTAATCTCAGCATAGTGGTCGTTCTGCCACTGCGCTCTTGACAACTCAATCAAGCCCTGCGAGATCTTCACATCTGTAATATAAACACCATCCTCAGCATAACTCTTTACCAGTTCTCCATCAAAGTTTTGAATCCGAAGCTCATTCATCGCATAATAAAAACTTCCCGTAGAATCCGTCTTAATATCCGATTCATCTGCCACGCCATAAACCAAATCTTCATTGATAAATCCAAACGCACGAATTCTTGTTCCATCTGAAGCTGTAATTTTCTTCTGTTCACCAGTTTCCAAATCCATCTCAATAATATTAGAAGAATCAAATAACTTCATCTCTTCTAACCATGCAATGTGACGGTTGGAATTGGATGTAAAGAAACATTGTGTGTCGATTCCATCTTTTACCACTTCATAAGTTTTTTCTGAAAGATTAATGCAATACAATTTTTTTTGCTGATACAAATACAGCATATTGTCTGTAGAGATATAAGAAAGTATCTGCGCATTTTGTTTCATAAACTCATAAGAATACGTGCTCGGAATGAATACTTTTTCTTCCAGTACATTCTGGTCACTGTAATAGTGATAAACTGCAGTTCCGGTCTGACCTTCCCGCTCTCCGCAGTTCATATATCCATATACTACAAAGTCAATATCTCCGCTTTCTTCCACACGAACAATCTTAAAATCATGCTGAGAAATATTTTCTCTTTCATCAAAGTTATCAATCGCATCCTGTTTTCTGAAACTGAATACCTGCACTAATTTATTGGTCGCAGTGTTATAAGACCAGATATCGCCCTGCTGTACAAACGCAAAAATCTCTCCTGTCTTATTTGCTACATACTGAACATTTTTAGAAGTCACACCAAGATTTACTCTTCCGTTTGCAATACTGCTTGAATCACCGGTAAAGATTTGTTTTGTGCTCCGGTTAAAGTTCAAAAGATACATCTTACTGCCATCATAGCGCATCCGGTAAAATTCTTCTACCTGATAAAGTTCCTGATTCTTATCATCATCTTCTGCCGTAATGTAATAGGTAAGAGTTACACTTCCAGTCGTTCCATTGATATCTTTTATGACCGGAATCCCTTCAGAAAGAACCGACGGATTCAAATCTCCCCACATAACCATACTGACACTCGAATGAATATTGACATCCAGAAAACTGTTATTTCTTGTTGAATCATCCGATTCCAGATAAGAGACAATCTCTGAACGTGCATCTGAATCAAATGTATTTTCAGAAAACTGCTTTGCAAATTCCAGATATTTCTCTGTATTTAATCCGGAACGCTGTAAAATTCTGGTATAGTAGCAATATTCTCCCTCATCTGTTGTCAGTGTAAACACAAGGGAATACTCCTGATTCATCAAAATTGATTTCTGAAGTGAAAATGTAACGGTTTTGTCCTCGCCATCTTTTTTGAAATTTTTTATCTTATCATTTTCAATGACTTTGCTTCCATCTGATGTGCGGACTTCATAAACCAAAGCTTTTATTTTATGACCGTTTGGTGTAATGCTGACTGTGAGTTCCTTGTCTGTCTCTAACGGTGTCAGACTTTCCCTCATAAAATCCACCTGCATCTGCCCGGCATGTCCATACATAAGGTTCGCTTTTTCACCTCCTATTTTCATGCTCATCACAGGCAACGTGGCTTCTTCCAGATCCATCTTATTATCTGTGGTCTCTTTATTCATCAGACTGCTGAAGCCTATCACTCCCAGTATAAAGACCAGCAGAAGAATCCCTGCTTTCGTCAGTATCTTTTTCATTTATGATTCCCTTCTAAGAACAGCTCTTTTTGAAGCGTTGGTTTTACATGAAACGCCTCTATGCAGGCTTCCCATGCTGCTTTCTGCTGTTCACTGTACTTCTTGTTCTCATTTTTCACTGCCCGAATCAACAAATTTTTCGGGGTATGTTCCATATCAATAAACTCAAGAATCTGTGTGTCATATCCTTTACTTTCAAGCATCTGGGCACGTAGTCCATCTGTCAAAATTGCAGAAAACCGCTCTTTTAAAATTCCATATTCTAAAATCGGAGCGAGCATCTCATTCTTTATCTGTCGGTTCAGCTCATGCTGGCAGCATGGCACAGAAAGAATCACCGATGCATTCCACCTTACCGCTTTTTCTAACGCATAATCCGTCGCCGTATCGCACGCATGCAGGGTGACCACCATATCAACCTGCTCACATCCTTCATAAGATGCAATATCGCCCTGATAAAAATTTAATTTTTCATAGCCATACTTGTCTGCAAGACGATTGCATTTTTCAATAACATCCGTCTTTAAATCCAGTCCGATAATATGCACATCATAATGTTTTAATTCATGAAGATAATGGTACATTGCAAAAGTCAGATAGGATTTTCCACATCCAAAATCAAGAATCGTCACTTCCCTTTCTTTTGGAAGTTTCGGTAAGATATCCTCAATAAATTCAAGGAAACGATTGAGCTGCCGGAATTTATCATACCTTGCATTTTTTATCTTTCCGTCTTCACTCATCACGCCAAGGTCAATTAAAAAAGGAACCGGCCGTCCTTCTTCCAGCAGATATTTTTTCTTTCGATTATGGGCGAGTATTGGCACAAACTCTTTGGGGGTCCGGCTTTTTTTTATTTTAATGGTTGCCTTTCCCTTCTTGCTTATCAGTACCGTCGCATCGATATCTTGTCCCTCTAACTGCAACTGCTTAAAGGAATGTTCCATCCAGTCTAACATCCGCTGTATGATTTCATTTTGCTCATAATTTTTATGAAGTTCTTTTTGTCCAACTGTCTGAGTTTCCTGAAATTTGATTTCTCCCTTTAATGACAGCGGACGAATCTGTATTTTAGACGGCCCCTCCTTTTTTCTGGGGCCGCTTATTATAATCCGTATCATCTGCGTATTTACATAAGTTTCTAAAAATTCCGCTAGTTCCGTCATGTTTTCTCCTAACTAAACACTTGTTTACTGCATCCATTGCAGTCTGCCTGATACCGCATAAATTAAGTATCTTTTTAATATTCGCTGTATAAAATACTATTACGGTATTTGTTTCTATTGTAAAAGTTTTACTCTAAAATCGCAAGTCCCAAAAATATTTTCCCTGTCTGTTACGGATAAAATCTTTTTCCTCTGCGGCGCCTCAACCGCCTGCGATACACCTCATTATAGAACAAGACTTCCACTAAGTCATCTAAAGTTTCCTTTGGAAGGTTCTGACACTTTCTCGCAAATCCTGCTTCTACTCCCATCGTCTCGCTGTCTTTTTTTATCCGGTTCGAAATCGACATACAATTTTTCTTCAGCATATACCTGTCCGGATATTCATCGTACATTCTACTGCCCTCATAATCCATCCTGTCACAGGCATCCTCCACATAGTTCTGGATCAATGCTGCATTCTCTGGATAATTTGCACGGAAACGGCGTAAATCCTGATTTGCATACCGCTCCTGTTCATAAAAATCATCCCTTACGCTTTTTCTTTGCAACAAAAATCCCCCTTTTGCTTATACTCATTTTAGTATATGCAAAAGAGGGAAAGAGTTACCACTTAATTCGCTGTCTGTGTTTCCCCGTCTGCTGTTGTCTCTGTAGAATCGGATGACTCTGCTGTATCGGAATCTTTTGCTGTCGCATCTGTTGTCTCGTCTTCAGCTACATCTGTAATTGTTCCATATTTTTCAAGAATGTCACATACTTTGCTCCATAAAACATTGTCTTTTACAAGCTCAGCATCTGTGTATGCCTGTTCTAATGCCTCTGCATCTTCAAATCCGTATTCTTTTGCAAATTTATCCAGCTGTTCTCTGTATTCATCTTTTGTAAAGGTAATTCCCTCTGCGTCAAGTACAGCCTGTACAATCATATTTTGTTTCAGATTGGTCTGTGCTTGAGCCTCAATATATTGCGAAGCCTGGTCTTCTGTAATAGACTGAGACTTCCAATATTCATCCAGTGTCATTCCTGATGGTTTTGCATAATAGTTTTCAAATTGTTTTTCCACTTTTTCTTTTGCTGCTTTCATTAAATCATCCGGATATTCGCTGATTTCTGTTTCATTGACAAGCGCTTCAAACAGATTTGATTTTTTATTATTATTATATTCCATATCTGCACTTGTTTCGAGGGTAGCTTTCACTTCTGCTTTGTATTCGTCAACTGTTTTCACATCGCTGTTATTAGAAACCCATTCGTCTGTCAGCTCTGCCGGCTGGGAGATTTTATTAATTTTTACTTTAAATTGTACATCTTTTCCCGAGAAATCCGGATTATTCTGATATGGGTCTGGGAATTTTAAATTTAATGTTACTTCATCCCCTTTTTTTGCTCCAATCAGTCCGCTTTCAAATCCATCAATAAACTGTCCGGAACCGATTAAAAGGTCAGTATCTGTTGCTGAACCGCCAGAAAATTCTTCTCCATCCATATATCCGGTATAATCAATATTTACGGTATCATTTTCCTGTACCGCACGGTCCTCTGTAATTTCTTCCGGTTTATAAGTAAGCTGTTCATTAATATACTCGCTTACACTATCATCTGTCACTTCTGTTTTTGGTACTTTTACACTTAAATTTTTATAATCTCCAAGTGTGACATATTTCGTGATATCATCGGTATCAACAGCCACAACATGTCCGTCGCTGTCTGTCTCTACTTCTTCTGCTTTTTCTTCCTCTTCGCTGCTGCTTTCTGTTTTGGCTTTTGTTGAATCTTCAGAGTCGCTTTTTTTACTGCCACATCCCATTGCAGATACTGCAACTGTCAATGCCAAAAGAGCAATTAATACTTTTTTCTTCATTGATTTATAAATCCTTTCTCTGTGTTGTTAAGCAGCTGCATCCCCTGTCATTTTCTGCAGTGCATTGGCCTGAATCGATTCTCCAAGCGTTCCCATTATACCATATCTTTCTCCAAAAGAAACCCTTTCTTGCATATTTTTTATTGCCTTTTCCCAAAAACAATGCTAAAATAATAGATACGTCAGAAAGCCGTAATGTATTCTTGAAATCATAAGAAAGACTCTGAGAATACATCATAACTTAGGAGGGAACTTACAAATGAGTCCATGGATTGTTCTACTGATTGTATTACTGATTATAGTAATTGGTCTTGCCGTTTTATATTTTCTCGGCAAGAAAGCACAGAAGAAACAAGAAGCACAGCAGGAACAGATTGAAGCAGCAAAACAGACAATACCGATGCTGATTATTGATAAGAAGCGTCTTCCGATTAAAGAATCCGGTCTGCCTCAGATGGTAATTGACCAGACTCCAAAGCTTATGAGACGTTCTAAGCTGCCAATCGTAAAAGCAAAAGTCGGTCCAAAAATCATGACACTTGTTGCTGATGAACAGGTATTTGATTTAATTCCGGTAAAAAAAGAAGTGAAAGCTGATGTCAGCGGTATCTACATCACAGGTGTCAAAGGTGTAAGAGGTTCTCTTGAAACTCCGCCTAAAAAACAGGGCTTCTTTAAAAAAATGCGTGCGAAAGCAAATCAGATGACAAAAGACAATAGTAAAAAATAATTTTAAAAAAGCATTGAAACTTTTTGTTAGAAAGTCTCAATGCTTTTTTTTGCAGACAAAATTCTTTATGAGCACAGACGAAAATCTCCTGCTTCTTTTGACTGCACGTGAACATGAAGCTGACAGTCTGCGGTATGCATGCGATTAATTTCAAGTGCATAATCAATCGAAACACTTAAATTTTCTTCTTCTTCCTGAACAGCAATCTTTGTTGCTGCAATTCCCATTTCCATCTGCCCAAACGGTGTCGCATAAAAAGTCAAATTTTTCTTTTCCGGTTCAAACACCAGATGGG
>JAIIAN010000181.1 GCA_022717655.1 Bacillota bacterium
TAGAAAGGACGTATGTATATGGGTAGTTTTTATAAGAAAATTCTAGGATTTGGAGCACTTGGAGCTGCAGCCGGCGCTGCTGCCTACTATCTCAAAAAACAAAAAGAGAAAGACCCTCAGCTTGAAGAAGATTTTGCAGATTTCCAGGATAATATCAAAGAAACAGCTTCCTCTGCTGCAAACGTTGCTTCCCGCTTAAAAGAAAAAGTGGAACAAACCGTAGAAGAAACCGTTCAGAAAGTAAGAGAACATACAGATGATATCCTCGATGATTTAGATAATCTCGACGACGAAACTATCTTTGAGGATGACGAATTTTTTGATTCTCCGTCTGACACCTCAGAAAAGTTTGAATCTTCCAAAGAAGAAGAGGACTTCAAACCAGTCGAAGAAAGCAAAGAAGAACCAAAAGAAACAGAAACAGATAATGAAGCAGATAAAGAAAACGGAATCGAAAAAGAAGAAAGCAGTGAAGCCACAGCGGATGAAGAAGATTCTGATACCGATGCTTCCAAAGAAATCGAACTTTAATATGGATTCACTCAAAGAAGAGTATTGTTTCAAATTCAATACTCTTCTTTTTTTGTCCAAAAATTGCCGGATTTTTATCAATTCTTACCTGTGGTGTTTTGTAACTTTCTTTTCGATATTCAACACGTCTCCTCCTGGTTTGCAGGTAATTTTAATATCAGCAACAACATTTCACCAACTCCCCTGTTATTCCTTTTCAAGCCTAATCTACTCTATACCTACAGTCAATACTCTTTTTTCCATACCCTGCTAAGAATCTGCAAAGCTTCTTTGATTTCTTCTTCTGTAAGCGTTGCATATCCAATTAACACAACTGCTTCTGTTTCTTCTTTTTCCTGCACAAAAAACTCAGATAAACCATAGACACGAATGCCTGCTGATTTTGCCCGCTTTACTGCCTCATCTTCCGAAATACCATTATGAAAGCGAAGCAGAAGATGAATCCCGGCATGTTCTCCAAAACAACTGCAGATTTCGCTCATTTCTTCTTTTACCCATCGAAGAATCCAGTCATGTTTATTCTTATAAAGCCGTCTCATACGGTTTAAATGCCGTTCATAATGTCCATTTTTCAAAAACAGCTCTACAATTTTCTGGTCTGCTTTTGAAACTGTTACCGCAAATGGATATCTGTTTTGATAATACCGCATCAATTCTTTTGGAAGCACCATATAACTGATTCGTATCGATGGTGCAATGGATTTTGAAAATGTCCCAATATAAATGACTCTTTCATGTTTATCAAAGCCCTGCAGTGCCGGTATTGGCTTCCCCTTATAGCGAAATTCACTGTCATAATCATCTTCGATAATATAGGTCTGATGTTCATCTGCCCAGCGAAGCAGTTCCATCCGGCGTTTTAGGGGCATCACAGTTCCCATTGGAAACTGATGGGAAGGCATCACATAAACCACATCGGCACCTGATTTTTCCAGTTCTTCGATGCAGATTCCCATTTCATCACTTTCTACCGTACACATCGAACAGCCTGTATGCTTCAAATCATACCAGGCACTTTGATACGTTGGATTTTCCATGGCTACTTTTTTGTTTTTCCCAAAAAGAGTAGACAGCACCATAAGCAGATAATCATTTCCTGCTCCCACTAAAATCTGACTGCTCTCACATTTTACGCCCCTTGCATGATACAGATACTCTGCAATGGCTTCCCTTAAAGAATCTTCTCCATAAGGATTTCCCTGTGCAAAAATTTCTTCCGTAGAATCACTTAATACCTGCTTTGCTAATTGTTTCCAGGTATGAGCTGGAAAACTTTCCGGTGCAATTCCATTTAACGCAAAATCATAACGGTAATTCTGTGACTTTTGTTTCTGCTCTGTTTCTGCTTTTTTAGGATTGTTTTGCTTCCTATTCTTCTCTGTTTTTTGAAAATAAATACCATCTATTTCACAGACATAATATCCCTTATAAGCAACCGGCTCAATATAGCCTTCGGACACTAACTGGTCATAGGCAGTTTCAATGGTACTTCGGCTGACCAGAAGATTTGCTGAAAGCGCACGGGAGGACGGCAGCCGCATCCCTGCAGCAAGCCGTCCTTCCTGAATTTCCTGTTTCAAATATTCTTCGATTTGCTGATACAAAGGAGTAGCACTTTTTGTATCAAGCGGAATCATTAATTCATTCATATTCGGTTTCTTATTTCTTTTCTAATTTGAAAGAACTCTTAAGAGACACAATACGGTTAAATACTAATGCATCCTGTTTACTGTCATGGCAGTCTGTACAGAAGAAGCCGTTTCTTACAAACTGATAGCTGTCAAATGCCTGAGATTTTTTAAGTTCCGGTTCTACATAAGCTTTTACAACGGTCAAAGAATTTGGATTTACATTTAAGCTTCCATCTTCTTTGTTATAAACGCCTTTTTCTTCGTCTACAATATTTTCATACAGACGACATTCTGCCTCTACTGCTGTCTTTGCAGCAACCCAGTGAATCGTTCCTTTTACTTTTCTTCCATCTGGAGAATTTCCACCCTTAGAAGCAGGGTCATAAGTACAATGAACCACTGTCACATTTCCATCTTCATCTTTTTCAACATTCGTACAGGTTACAAAATATGCATTCATCAGACGGACTTCATTTCCTGGATACAGACGTTTATATTTTTTAACCGGTACTTCCATGAAGTCTTCCTGTTCGATGTATAATTCTTTTCCAAATGGTACACTTCTGCTTCCAAGTTCTGGATTTTCCATGTTATTTGGAGCGTCTAAGTATTCAATCTGGTCTTCCGGATAATTGTCAATCACAAGTTTTAATGGATTTAAAACAGCCATCACACGTGGACGTTTCATCTTTAAGTCCTCACGGATGCAGTATTCTAACATTGCATAATCTACAGAACTGTTTGCTTTTGAAACACCGCAGAGTTCTACAAACTTTTTAATGGACTCTGGTGTAAATCCACGTCTTCTAAGTGCTGCAATCGAAACCAGACGTGGGTCATCCCATCCATCTACGATTCCATCTTCTACTAATTTTTTAATGTAACGTTTTCCAGTTACAACATTTGTCAAATATAATTTTGCAAATTCAATCTGTTTTGGTGGATGTGGATACTCTAATTCTGTAACAACCCAGTCATAAAGCGGTCTGTGGTCCTCAAATTCCAGTGTACAGATAGAATGGGTCACTCCTTCAATCGCGTCTTCAATCGGATGTGCAAAGTCATACATTGGATAAATGCACCATTTATCTCCGGTTCTGTGATGATTCATGTGTGCGACACGATAGATAACCGGGTCTCTCATGTTAATATTTGGAGATGCTATATCGATTTTTGCACGCAGTACTTTAGAGCCATCTTCAAATTCGCCATTTTTCATGCGTTCAAATAAATCTAAGTTTTCTTCTACACTACGATTTCTGTATGGACTTTCTTTTCCAGGCTCTGTTAAGGTTCCTCTGTACTCACGGATTTCTTCTGCAGACAAATCACAGACAAAGGCTTTTCCTTTTTTAATTAATTTAATTGCTGCTTCATACATCTGGTCAAAATAATCAGAAGCAAAGTATAAACGGTCTTCCCAGTCTGCTCCTAACCATTCAATATCTTTTTTAATAGATTCAACAAATTCTACTTTTTCTTTTGTCGGGTTGGTATCATCAAAACGCATGTTAAATTTTCCATGATATTTCTGAGCCAGTCCATAGTTTAAAAGAATTGATTTTGCATGTCCGATGTGAAGATATCCGTTTGGTTCTGGTGGGAAACGGGTACAAATTTCATCGTATACACCTTCTGCTAAATCTTTTTCTATAATCTGTTCAATAAAGTTTTTTCCAACAGTTTCTTCTTTGTTTTCTTCTCTGTTTTCGATTTCTTTTTCCACTCTTTATTCCTCCAGTGTCTTTTATGTACTCTCGGAATCTTTTTGTATTTGATTTGCATGAAAGACTTCGAGAGTTCATTTTTTAGTCTATGAATAATACTACCATAAAAACGGTATTTTTCAAAGGTTTTCTGTATATTTTTTATTTTTCCGGTATCAGCATAAAGTTTACCATCGCAGTTGCCAAAAGTTTTCCACTTTTTTCGGAATAACATTCCGTATGAATATTTGCCAGATGCTTTCCAACTCTGTCTGCTTTCGCCTTTACCAAAAGTGCATCTGCTTTTTCTCCTGGACGCAGATAATTAATATTCATATTGGTAGTCGGCGTAATCCGGCATTTGCTTAAACTGCGTACCAGTGCACCACTTGTCGTATCAATCGCTGCTGCAATCAGTCCTCCATGCATCGTAAACATGTGATTTAACTCCCAGTCCTGTATCGGCCAGCGAAAGGTCAGTTCTTTTTTTTCAAAATCACACGAATAAAACTCCAGTGCCATCTTTCGGTACAAATGGTCTGGGTCACTTGGATACATTTTTTTAATGCTTGCTTTTACTTCTTCTTCCATCTCGATTTGTGCCTGTAATGTACTCTGCATGTGTCTGCCTCTTTTCTGTTCTTTTTTTAATTTATTCTAATAATGGACTTCCAATAAAGTAAGACCTCTTGCCGGTACGGTAAATCCTGCACGACTGCGCTCCTTAGCTTCTAAAATCTCATCGATTGATTCTGCCGTTTTCTCGCCTCTTCCAATTTCAATTAATGTACCGGTTAAAATTCTTACCATATTATAAAGGAATCCATTTCCTCGATAAGTAATCCTAATTTCCCCATCTTTCTCTTCTAATTTAATTTCGTAAATCGTGCGGACGGTTGATTTTTTCATCTTCTTATTGGAACAAAAGCTTTTAAAATCATGCGTTCCGACAAGTTTTTCTACTGCTTTTTCCATTGCTTTTATATCTAACGTTTCTGGCAGAGGATACACATATTTCCGCTCAAATACATTTTTGTGCCCGCCTGTTAAAATCCGATACTGATAAATTTTTTCTTTTGCCAAAAGACGGCTGTGAAACCGTGGTTCTGCCTTGCTGACACACGTAACTGCAATATCTTCCGGCAGATAATGATTCAGATAATCGCAGATTTCTTCACAGCTTTTTTCTGTTTCCAGATGCACATTTGCCACCTGCCCTTTTGCATGAACGCCGGCGTCGGTACGACCCGCTCCATCGATTTCGATTGGTTTTTCACACATTTTCGAGAGCACTTCTTCGATTTTTCCCTGTATGGTATTTGTTGTCCGATTCTGCCTCTGCCAGCCTTCATAACGGCTTCCGTCATATTCTATATCCAGTCTGTAATTCATACTTTTTCATTCTGCCCTTTCTCTGGTTTTTCCTAATATTTATTATAACAAGTTCTGATATCAGGGTCAAATTTGCAAATCAAGACTGGTTTTCTCATTTTTATTATGTTATTCTTTTTCTAATATGTACCCTCGAGTACAGAAATATCTTTTGGAGGTCTGTCTATGAACACTGGCTTATTTATCACATCAATTGTCATTCTTCTTTGCATTTTATTAAACCGTGTTTCCAGAAAAATCGGAATCCCGATGCTGCTTGGATTTATCCTTCTTGGTATGCTCTTTGGCAGTGATGGAATTTTAAAAATTCCGTTTGAAAATTATAAGCTTGCGGAAGATATCTGTTCTTCTGCACTTATCTTTATCATGTTTTATGGCGGTTTTGGCACAAACTGGAAAACCGCACGCCCTGTTGCAGTAAAATCCATCTGCCTTTCTACTTTAGGTGTTATTTTAACTGCTTTTTTAACCGGAATGTTCTGTTATTTGATTCTTCATATTTCTCTTCTGGAAAG
>JAIIAN010000009.1 GCA_022717655.1 Bacillota bacterium
TCACAGGTTATGATAAACTTTTTGTCCAATGCTATGAAATTTACCAGTGAGGGTGAAATTGTTGTGACAATTCGAGAAATGATGCGTGAAAATAATAAAGTAGACCTAATGATGCGGGTACATTATGAAGAAATGGCAGGAGGAGAAGTAAAAGAAAAATTAGAAACTGCAATGGCAGGCAGTGCAAAAATAAAATGGGAAGGGGATTTATATGCGATTTTGGGAAATGTAATCTGTGCCATGTTGTGGAGCAGTGCCTGGATTATGTTGTTGATAAAAGGTAAAAAAATGTATGGTGGAAAACTTAAGAATGGACTTCAAAAAGATACCGCAGATATTTTGTGGACGGTTGTTTTCAGTGGCGGACTGCTTTTGATTATCGGGCTTGAAATCAAACCGACCGATGATTACCTTCCAAATGAATGGTCAGATTTTGCATTTTGGAGCAGGCTGTTTACAGAAAAAAGTGCGGAATTGATTTCACAGGTATTTCGATAAGTCATTTGCAGTAATTGCATCTCTGGAAATATCAGGAACGTGCAGAGAATATACAATTTTTCGCCTTTGGGAAAGACTTTGACATCTAATCATGGGTATGATACACTGAACTTAACTATGGGTATTGTGTCCCGGTGTGGCAAATATTAATAGTAGAAACTTGATATACGTTATATATTTAGTACAAACACAGCAAAAGGAAGTATCGAATGTACGGCTGATTTTAGGCGTACATGAAACTAACAGAGGTGAAAATATTGGATAAAAAGGAATACCGTGCGAGACTGGATGAGATTAACAGTCTGGTAGAGAAGCAGGATTACAGAGAAGCTCTGAATGTTGTAGAGACGATTGAGTGGAGACGAGTAAGAAGTGCAAGAACTCTTTGTATGGTAAGTGAAATCTACGAGGTTAATAAACGGTATGATGACAGTCTTAGACTGCTTCTGCTGGCTTATCAGAGAGCACCGAGTGGAAAACTGGTTTTATATCGTTTGGTAGAATTATCCGTAAAGATGACGGATTATGAAAGCGCAATTAAGTATTACAATCAATTTGTAAAACTCGCTCCAAATGATAACAATCGTTATATTTTAAAATATAAGATTTATAAAAGAAGAAAATCTCCGATTGAGGACCAGATAAAAATCTTAGAGAAATATAAATCAAGTGAGTATACAGAACGCTGGGCTTATGAGTTGGCAAGATTGTATGCAAGAGCTGGCATGAACGATAAATGTATCGCAGAGTGTAACGAACTGATTCTCTGGTTCAGTGATGGAAAATATGTAAAGAAAGCTCTGGAACTGAAAATGAAATATACAGAGCTGACGGATGCAGAGAAAGAAAAATACAAAAAACTTTATGGAGAACCGAAAGCAGTACGCATTGCAAGAACAGCAGCAAGTGTAAGTGCGGCAACGCAGGCAGCAGCAAAGATGCTGAATCAGACTGCACAGACCATGGCAAAACCGGAGGATGCAGTAAAACCGATTCAGGAAGAGGCATTTCAGCTTCCAAAACCAGAGCCGGTTAAAGAAGCAGAATCTGAGGCAGAATCAGAAGCCAAAGCAGAAGCAAAATCGGAGCTTGCAGAACAGCCGAAAGTGATGAAAATGCCGGAATTTATCAAAACTCCGGAAATTAAACCAGATTTTGAACCGCTTCCGGAAATCCAGATGCCAGAAGAAATCAAAAAAGAAATCGAAGAAGAAATCGAAAAGAAAAAAGCAGTGGAAGCAAAACAGCAGGAAGAAAAAGCAGAAGCAGAAGAAGCAAAAACTGAGAATGCTGAAACAGTAAAAGGAACTGAAATCGTAGAAGAAGCTGAAACTGTAGAAGAAGTGCAGAATGTCAGTGTTGAGGAGAAATTAAAGACACTGGAAAGCGAGTCCGAAGAGCCTGTTAAAGAATTTAATTTAGAAGAGGCACTTGGTGCGGTAGCAAATGAGATGGTTCAGGCAGAAAAAGCCGAAGTAGTGGAAAACGAACTTAAAGCAAAACCAGAAATGGAAGTGCCGGAAGGTGCGACCATCCAGCTTCCATTAGAAGGGATAAAAGCAGCTCGCCAAAATGCAGTAGAGATGGATGCAACGGTTGATTTATCAAATGTTGTGGAAGAAGTGATGGCGGAAGCGGTTGTCACATCAGAGGAAGAACCTGCAGAGAAAGAAACAGCAGAGAAAGAAACAGCAGAGGAAGAACCGATTGAAGTAGAAGAAGCACGGGAAAGTGAACCGGCTGAGTGGAATATTGAAGAGGCTGTGGAAACAGCAGAACCAGAAAAAGTGTTTCGTCATCATTTGACAGAGGAAGAACACAGACGACTTTTTACTTATTTTGCGCCGATTCCAGGAATGAAGGAGCAGGTAAAAGAAGCTTTAGATGTCGCACAGGAATCTGCATGTGAAAAGACCTCAAAATCAGGAAATGTGATTGTAACCGGACGTTCTGGTTCAGGAAAAACCAGATTTTCAGAAAGTCTGATTAAGGCACTTTGCAAAGAACGCCGTATGGAAGGTGCAAAAGTGGCTTATCTGACAGCGGAAGTGCTGAATAAAAAAGACCCTGCATTTATTGTAGATAAACTTTCTGGAGGATTTCTGGCAATTGGACATGCATCTGCGATGAATGCTGCGACAGTTGAAAATCTTTCCAAAGCGATGGAATTTAAGACAAATCGTCTGACCGTTATTTTGGAAGATACCAAAGCAGGGATTTATACATTGAAAGAGGATTATCCGGAATTTATGGAGAAATTTGATTCGAGGATTGTGATTCCGGTTTTTACCAATGACGAGCTGGTGTCGTTCGCCAAAACTTATGCCAAGGAAAAAGGGTATAAGGTAGATGATATTGCGGTACTTGCGGTATATTCTTTGATTGGCGATAATCAGTATGAAGATGACCCAGTCTGCGTCGGACAGGTAAGAGAAATGATGGACAGCGCAATTGCGAAAGCTTCCAGACTGGGCAGACGTCCAGGAAAAAAAGTGGCAAAACGTCATCTGGATGTAACCGGACGAATTATGCTGTATGAAAAAGACTTTAACCTGTAACATATCATAACAGGAACAGTCTGCAAATAAAAATATAGATAAAATTTGCAGATAAAATTAGAGTCTGTAGATAAAAAATATAGATGAAAAAGTAGATAAAAAAGGGAGAAAAAAAGTATGGCAGTCCCATATCTTGGAAATTCAAAGAATACGATTGAAGTATTACAGAAATATGATTTTGTTTTTCAGAAGAAATTTGGACAGAACTTTTTAATTGACTCTCATGTACTTGATAAAATTGTAAGCGCAGCAGGAATCACAGAAGATGATTTCGTACTGGAGATTGGTCCTGGAATCGGGACTATGACCCAGTATCTGGCGGCTTCCGCCAGAAAAGTGTTTGCAGTAGAAATCGACAAGGCGTTAATTCCGATTTTGGAAGATACTTTAAAAGAATTTGATAATGTTCAGGTTATCAATCAGGATATTCTCAAAGTGGATATCAAGAAACTGGCAGAGGAGCACAATGACGGGAAACCGATTAAAGTTGTGGCAAATCTGCCATATTATATTACAACGCCGATTATCATGGGATTATTTGAAAGCGAAGTTCCGATTGATTCAATTACCGTAATGGTACAAAAAGAAGTAGCAGACCGAATGAAAGTTGGTCCAGGCACAAAAGATTACGGTGCTCTGTCTTTGGCAGTTCAGTATTATGCAGAGCCGTATATCGTGGCGAATGTACCACCAAACTGTTTTATGCCAAGACCAAAGGTAGGAAGCGCAGTGATTCGTTTGACCAGACATGAAAAACCGCCGGTTGAAGTAGCTGACGAAAAACTGATGTTCCGCTTGATTCGTGCGTCTTTCAACCAGAGAAGAAAGACTCTTGCAAATGGATTAAACAACTCACCGGAATTATCTTATTCCAAAGAAGAAATCCAGCAGACCATTGAAGCATGTGGCTTTAAAGCAGGAATTCGAGGAGAAGCATTGACCCTGGAAGATTTTGCAAAGCTTGCAAATGCATTTTCAAAGAAATGAAAATGCATTTGTTAGATGATTCGATGAAAGAAATAAAACGAAAAGCCATCGCCCAGAATATCCGAAACTGGGCGATGGCTTTTTTCTATAAATATTAAAGGAAGGAGAGTCGGTCTTTTGGACCGACATATGAAAAAGAAAATATAAAAATAATTTTTGTGCTTTATTATTTTTATGGTCTTAGTATATTAGATAAATGTGTGCAAATCATGTTGAAGTTGTAAAGAAATCATGAACGAAATTCAAAACTTTTGTGAATGACACATTTTATCGGATATTGTCGGAAGAAAAGCTCTCAATTCTTAAGTGTCGGATATCAAGAAAACGTTCAACTCCAATGCGGATTCCTCCCATCAGACCGGAAATATCCTGAAGCTGTGACGGCATGATCTGGCATTTTCGGTTCTGATGATGGCTCAAATAGTCCTGAATGGAGCGGTTAATCTGTGGAATATAATTAGAAAATGAACTATTGAGCACGACCAGTTCAATATTAAAGGTGTTAATAATATTGTTGATTGCAATCGAAATATATTTGGAAAATAATTCCATAATCTCAAGGGCTTCTGGAATCTGCCTTTGATAGTCACGGACAAAAGCATCAATTATAACCTGTTTTTGATTGGTACGTCTGGCGTATTCTTCTAAAATTGCTTTTTCAGAAGCATATTGTTCTAAGCATCCACGGTTTCCACAGGGACAGGGTCTGCCGTCCGGAAATAAAATCGTATGTCCGATTTCTCCGGCATAGCCATCCTGACCACGATAAAGATGACCGTTAATCATAATTCCCATACCGATTCCATCGTGAACATTTAAGAGCACCATGTTCTGGTCATGGTGATGAAATGCCGATTCGCCGAGAACTGACAGGTTGGATTCATTTTCGATAAAAACCGGAATATGAAATTCCTCTTCAAGCAGTCCTGCCAGATTAGAATCCGGAAGAGGATAGTAAGGAGTAAAAAGAATCTGGTTCTGCTGAACGACACCGTAGATTCCAATGGTAATTCCTACGATTTGATAGGGATAAGTTTCATAATCTGGCAGAATATCACGAATAATTCTGCGCAGATGTTCATGCAGGTTCTCTCCTTTTTGAAATGGATATTCTTTTAAACGGCAGTGCTCTCCTTTTAAATCCGAAGTCAAAGTAATAATCTGAGACGGATGTACGTCAATAGAGAGTGCGTAGCCGCATTTTTTCTGAAATTCAAGTAAAATAGGTTTTCTTCCAAGAGAAGTCTGAGCACTTCCGATTTCCAAAATCAGATGCTGTTCAATCAGCTCCTGAACGATATTGGAAATGGTTGCTTTTGTCAGATGTAGCTGCTGAGAAAGCGCAGCTCTTGAGACCGGTGGATGGTTTACAAGATATTCAAGCACCTGTCTGCGGTTATTGTCACGTATCATTTCCTGATTTGCAATAGCCATAAAAAAAGTCCCTCCTTTAGGATGTATGTATTTATCATACCACTTTTCTTAAGTGACGGGCAAGAGAATTTGTATAATGGGTAAACAAATTAACTAAAAGAGAGTAGTGTTAGTGAGAAAAATTTGTTAATGAAAACTTTAGATGCATAAAAACAGGGAGTGTGTTATGATGAGGGTGAAGTTTTGAAAGGAGGAATGTTAAGTAATTAAAAACATATACAAATGGGGTTAGATGTGTTTAAATAGTCTTATAAGTAGAAGAATTCGATGGAATGATTCAGTGGATACCTATAATGAGCGTCTTTTATTAGAAAAAGAGATATCAGAAAGGAATGAGGTATTTGATTCGAAGCTTTAAGACAGAAATTTATCCAAATGAAAAGCAAAAGATTAAAATTAATCAAACAATTGGTACTTGCCGATATATTTATAATTTTTATCTGGTGCAGAATCGAAAGTTTTATGAAAAAGAGAGAAAATTTGTAAGTGGAAAAGAGTTTAGTGTCTGGTTAAATAATGAATATCTTCCAGAAAATCCAGATAAAAACTGGATAAGGAAAGTAAGTTCCAAATCGGTGAAACAATCCATTGAAAATGCATATACCGCATTTATAAGATTTTTTAATCATCAAAGTGGCTTTCCTAAATTTAAAAAGAAAGAAAAGTCCGATGTGAAAATGTATTTTGTAAAAAATAATCCCACTGATTGTCTGTGTGAGCGACATCGAATTAAGATTCCAACACTAGGCTGGGTAAGAATAAAAGAAAAAGGATATCTTCCAACCACAAAAGATGGATGGGTGATAAGAAGTGGTACGATTTCCAGAAAAGCAGGCAGATATTATGTATCAGTTCTTGTAAAATTACCCGATTCGAAAAGAGTGAATGATTCAAAAGAGGGAATTGGAATCGACCTTGGAATAAAAGAATTTGCAGTCTTATCGAATGGAACCGTATACAAAAATATAAATAAATCAGCAAAAATGAAGAAATTGGAAAAACAATTACGAAGAGAACAAAGAAAACTCTCTCGTAAATTTCAAAATTTAAAGAAAGGAGAAGCTGCTCAGAGAGTAAATTTACAAAAACAAAAGCAAAAGGTACAAAAACTTTATCATAGAATCGATTGTATTCGTACCGATTACCTCAATCAGACCATCGCAGAGATTGTGAAAACCAAGCCGTCTTATATTACGATGGAAGATTTGAACGTAAAAGGAATGATGAAGAACCGGCATCTTGCAAAAGCAGTTGCATCCCAGAAGTTTTATGAATTTCGGATGAAATTAAAAGCGAAATGTGAAGAAAATGGAATTGAATTAAGAGTAGTAGACCGATTCTATCCTTCTTCTAAAAAATGCCATTTCTGTGGCAGAATAAAAAAGAATTTAAAGCTTTCCGATCGAATTTATCAATGCGATTGTGGTTATGCAGAAGATAGAGACTTTAATGCAAGCTTGAACTTGAGAGATGCAGAAACCTACAAAACAGCCTAAGCAAGCGATTGTAGGTGTGTACCGATGGCTAGTCGGGAATTTACGACTGTGGAGTGTACAAGGACCTGTAAGTAGTGAGTTATAATTTTTTTGTAACCATGAAAACATACACGAAGAGGCAGTAAAAATCTCGATGTGAGTACATTTGCTCACGTTTTGAGTAGCAGATTTTTATTATGAAACTCAACAAAAGAAAATTAGCGTTACTGATGACAGGACTGATGCTGGTCATGTCTCCAGTCAGTGTATGGGCCGATAGAGAAGATGCAAAACTGGAGAAACCTTATGTATCCTTAGGTGCAGATTTAAATGCAAATGACCGTGCGATCGTGTTGAAACTGCTTGGTGTGACCGAAGATGACTTGAAAAATTATACGGTGACAACGATTACCAATGCCGATGAACATGAATATCTGGATTCTTATCTGAGTAAAAGCGTAATCGGAACAAGAGCTCTTTCTTCTGTACTGGTAAAAGGAAAAACCGATGGAAGTGGAATTAAAGTTACAACCTACAACATTACTTATTGTACGACCGGTATGTACCAGAATGCCTTGGCAACAGCAGGAATTGAGGATGCAGAGATTGTGGTAGCTGGTCCTTATAATATTTCCGGTACGGCTGCCCTGGTTGGAGCAATTAAGTCTTATGAGAATATGACAGGCGAAACGGTCAGTCAGGAAAATGTAGATACTGCGACAAACGAACTGGTTGTGACCGGAAAACTTGCAGAAAGTGTAGGCGATTCCGATAAAGCAGAACAGTTAGTCGGAGCAGTAAAAGAACAGGTTGTAGAAGGCAGTGACAATGGAAAAGAACTGACGGAAGAAGAAATCGGAAATGTAGTTGACCAGGCAGCACAAGAGATGGATGTCCAGCTTTCTGATGAGGATCGTCAGGAAATTGTTGCTTTGATGGATAAAATCAAGGGACTGGATATTGATGTGGACAGCTTGAAAGAACAGGCAAAAGATTTATACGATAAAATCGATGATTTAGGATTAAAATTAGACTGGAATCAGGAAAAAGTACAGGGATTCTTCTCTAAAATTATCGAATTTTTCAAAAATTTATTCAGCTAAAAACGAATAGAAATAGTTCCATGGAACAGTTATATGGGGTAAAAACAGGGGGAAGACGTCTCAAAAATGTCTTCCCCCTTTCAGATTACTCATTTTCTTCATTTTCTTTTGCACTGTATTTCTGAATTGCTTCATTTAGAGACAGCATACGCTGGTCTAATTGAGCCACAATGGTAGCACATTCCTGTAAATCTTTACTGATGTAATCCGGTGCATTCCCCTCAAATTTATAATAAATTTTATGTTCCAGACTTGCCCAGAAATCCTGTGCAATTGTTCGAATCTGAACTTCTACGGGAACATAGAGAGTCTTATCATAGAGATAGACTGGAACAGAAACCAGCAGATGATAACTTTGATAACCGCTCTCTTTTGGCTGTTTCATATAGTCTTTTATGTTCTCAATGCGTAAATCATTTTGTTTACGAATAAAATCAGCAATCAGATAAATATCAGAGGTAAAAGAACAGATAATGCGGATTCCGGCAATATCGTTTACATATCGAATCATGTTTGGAATATTTGATTCGTAACCATCTTTTTTTAATTTTTTTACAATGCTTTCCGGAGTTTTGATTCTCGATTTTACGTGTTCAATCGGATTATAATGTTGAATATACTGAAATTCGTCGTTTAAGATATCAATTTTAGTTGTCACTTGTTTTAATGCTGCGTGATAAAGAAACATCATAGTTTCCCAGTCATTGACATCTCCATATTCTCTTTCAATCATTGAATTGTTTATACTATCACTTCCTTTTTTGTTGCTTCTGTATAGTATAGCACAAAAGGCAAAAGATTAATAGAAAGAAAATAAAAAAGAGATTTCCCGAAAAAGGTTGACAGAAGAGAGGGGACGTTGTTTAATAAAATTACTATATTAAACGTTTAAGCAAAAAAGAAGGTGAAAAAAGGAAAATGGCGACGATTAAAGAAATTGCGAAGGCATGTCATGTCTCGGTTGCTACCGTTTCCAACATATTGAACAAAAAGCCGGGTGCAAGTGAAGCGACCAGAGAACTTGTACTCAAAACGGCGAAGGAAATGGACTATATGCCCAATTATGTGGCAAAAAATCTCAAGACAAAAAATACAAGAAGCATTGGTGTGATTGCGGAAGACATGACCATTTTCAGTATTCCGGATATTATCGATGGAATCACGGAGTACTGTGAAGAGGTAGACTACCAGATTTTACTTACAAATTTACGATTGTATAAGAAATATCAGGATGTCTATTACGGCAGGGAAGATTATTTTGATACGGTAAAACAGGAAATAAAAAAACTTATGGCAAAACAGGTTGAGGGAGTTATTTATGTAACCGCACATGAGAGGGTGATGCACTGTATTCCGGACGATTTTCCAATACCGGCAGTGATGGCTTATGGATATACAGAAAGCAAAAAAGTGCCGTCGATTGTTGTGGATGATGAACATGGAGCGTATGAAATTGTTTGTTATCTGATTCGGCATGGACACAGAAGAATCGGTGTGGTTATGGGAAAAAAGGATAGTATTCATGCCCAGGCACGTCTTGTCGGATATCAGAAAGCACTGCGAGACAACGGGATTGTGTATGATCCGGAACTTGTTGCACAGGGAGATTGGACAAGGGAAAGCGGATATCAGGTTACAGATGAACTTCTGAGACATGAGGTGACAGCAATCTTCTGTATGAATGATATCATGGCAGGCGGACTCTATGACCGACTGGATGAACTTGGAAAAAAAATACCGGAGGAACTTTCTGTTGTAGGATACGATGACAGAGAGTTATCAAGTTATTATAAACCTCCGCTTACGACAATCCGCCTGCCTCTGCATGATGTCGGATACCGTGCAGCAGAGGTTATGATTGATTTACTGGAAAAACGGGTTACACCACAGGAAGAGGAAAAGATTTATCAGATTCCTTGTGAAATGTTAATTCGCAAATCTGTGCAGGATATTAATGGTACAAGTTAAGAGAACAGAATACAAGTGATAGAAAAAACAGCTTTTTAAGACTTTTTTTTAGAGGTCTTAGAAAGCTGTTTTTCGTTAAAATATACAAAGAAAACAGGGCTTGAAATTGATAAATATTGGGTTTGAGAGGAAAAATGTTGTGCAATTTGTATATACTTAAACGATTTAAAGAAATTAAAACATGTAGAAAAGATGAAAAACAAAGAAAAAATGAGATAATAAGAAAAAACAAGAGATTATAGAGATATTAATCGTTAAAAAATAGAATTTATAAGTTTTTTATTGCGTAAATAATGTGGTATAAATAAGAAAAACAAACAAGAGCGTTGTACAAAATCAATAATGACAGACAAGATTCGGGTAGATTACACAAAAAGAAGGCCAGAAAGAGGAATCGGGTTCAAAAGAGCGGAACATTTAAATGTTAAACGTTTAATTGAAAAATGTCAGTATTTGTCAACCGTGTATCATGCAGAAGCAGGAGGCTTCTGAGTTGATAAAATTATTAAAGGAGGACACTATAATATGAAGAAGAAAGTGTTAGCAGCATTATTATGTGCAGCAATGGTAGGAACTACATTGGCAGGCTGTGGTTCATCAGGCAGTGATTCCGGAAGTGATGATTCCGCAAAACAAACAGGTAAAAAAGAAATGGATGTAGAGGGAGATGATGTTACCACTCTTAACGTATGGACATTCATTGAAAATCATCAGGATTTCTACACAGATATGGCTGAAAAGTGGAACGAAGAGAATCCTGACAGAAAAGTAAAACTGGTATTATCCAACATGGCTTATGATGATATGCACAACAAACTGTCTCTGGCTCTGGAAACCGGAGAAGGTGCACCGGATGTTGTTGATATCGAGTTAGGTAAATTCCCGGCATTCATGACAGGAAACATCGGACTGAAAGACTTAACAGATGCAATTGCACCATATAAAGACAATGTAGTAGAATCCAGACTGGATTTATATTCTAAAGACGGTAAATATTACGGACTGCCGACACACGTTGGTACAACCGTAGCTTTCTATAACACAGAAGAATTAGAAGCAGCTGGTATTGATTATACAACAATCAAAACATGGGATGACTTCAAAGAAGCCGGTATCAAATATCATGAAGCAACAGGAAAAACATTTGCAGCAGCTGAAACAACTGCACAGTGGACACTGAACCTGATGTTAGCTCAGAAAGGTGGAAGCTACTTAAAAGAAGATGGTTCTCTTGATGTAAACAACGACAAGATGGTTGAAGTATTACAGTGCATGAAAGATATGCAGGATGCAGGAGCACTTGCTACAATCGCTGGTGGACAGCCGGATAATGAAGAAGCTTATCCTCTGTATAACAGTGGTGATGTTGCAGCAGCAATTATGCCATTCTGGCAGACAAGCCGTTACACAAGCTACATGACAGACCTTTCCGGTAAAGTTGCAATCGCAGCTCCTCCAGTATTCGGTGACAATGATGCCGTTAAAACAATCGGTGGTGGCGGTACCGGTACTGCAGTTGTAGCATCCAGCGAAAATGCAGACCTCGCAGCAGACGTATTTGCATTCATCAAACTTTCCGATGAAGCCAACGTAGAAGTATGGAATGTATTAGGATTTGACCCTGTAAATACAGAAGTTTGGACACAGACAGATATTACAGAAAATCCAGACAACCAGTATGTAAAATACTTTAATACAAAACCTTTCGATGCTTTATTAGATGTACAGGACAACATTGGATTACTTGACTGCTATACAGATGAAAAAATGCCTTCTATCAACAATGTATTTACGACTCAGACTTTAAATGATATCTTTGAATCTGGCGTAGATGTAAAAGAAGCACTTGATGAAGCACAGGATACTCTGGAAAACGAATTTGCAGAATAATCATTTGTAAGTGATAAGAAATGTAATATAAGAAGAGCGGGATGTGGGGAAAATCCCATGTCCCGCTCTTATTAGAGAGAGGAGTATATATCATGAACAAAGTAAAGAAATTCTTTTACTCACAGAAAGCCGCTCCTTATGTATTTATTCTTCCATTTGTATTGACAATTCTTTTATTCTGGATTGTACCGATTGCAAATGGTGTACTTCTTAGTTTTCAGGATGTACTCAAAGAAAAATGGGTAGGCTTTAATAACTATTCAAGATTAGTTTCAGACAAAATGTTTTATAAGGCAATTTACAATAGTGTAAAATACATGATTGGAACTTTAATTTTACTGATTCCATTTCCAATGTTATTTGCAAGTTTGTTAAACAGTAAGCTGATGAAAGGTGCAAATTTCTTCAAATCGGTTTACTTTCTTCCGGCTTTAACATCTGTTGTAGTTGCAGGTACTATCTTCCGTCTGATGTTTGGTGAAATGGACAGTGCACTGGCAAACCAGATTATCGGTCTCTTCGGACATTCACCAATCAAATGGTTAAAAGGTGAGTGGACGAGTTACTTTGCACTCCTCTTGGTTGCATGCTGGAGATGGACCGGTGTAAATATTCTTTACTTCCTTGCAGGTCTCCAGAATATTTCAACTGATATTTATGAAGCAGCATCTATCGATGGTGCAACAAAGTGGCAGCAGTTTATTAAAATTTCATTCCCATTATTAAAACCAACAACCGTTTATGTGTTAACAATCAGTATCTATGCAGGTCTGTCTATGTTCCTTGAGTCCTTCATGTTATGGAAAGGAAATAACTCACCAAGAAACATCGGTCTTACTATTGTAGGATATCTGTACAGACAGGGTATTGAAAAGCGAGCAATGGGATATGCATGTGCAGTTGGTCTTGTGCTGTTAATTATCGTTATGATTATCAACATGATTCAGCTTGTTGCAACAGGAACATTCAAGAAGGAGGAGAGATAATATGGCAGCAGAAGCAATTGGAAAAAGCCAGAAAACAAAAAACAGAGTGGCAACCGTGCTTATGGTAATTTTCTTTACGATTCTTGCCATCTTGATTATCCTGCCGATTTATGCCATTATTCTGGCAAGTTTTAAACCGGGTAATCATCTTCTTCAGTATGGTTTGAACCTTGATTTAGACAGTGCAAGCATGACACTTTCAAACTACGTGTTACTGTTTACCGGTCAACATGACTACTGGATTTGGTTTAGAAACAGTTTATTCTTAACTGTTGTTACTGTAGTATTAACCTTACTGGTAAGTGCTTTCGTAGCTTATGGTTTTGCAGCTTATGATTTCAAAGGAAAGAATTTCTTCTTCGTATTAGTATTGATTATTCTTTCTATTCCTTTTGAAGTTATTATGCTTCCTTTATACAAACAGATGTCAACATGGGGACTGATGGACAGCTATGTAGCAGTTGTACTGCCATTCCTTGCACATGCGTCAACGATTTTCTTCTTCAGACAGTACCTGCTTGGTACACCAAAATCGCTGATTGAAGCAGGTCGTATTGATGGAGCAACCGAATACGGAATTTTCTTCCGTCTGATTGTACCGATTTTGAAACCGGCATTTTCCGCTATGGCAATTTTAAATGGTATGAATGCATGGAACAACTACATGTGGCCATTACTGGTTGTACGTTCTTCCAGCAAATATACGTTAACAATCGGTTTGAACACACTGATTAACCCTTATGGAGATAACTACAGCCTGTTAGTAGTAGGTTCAGTATTCTCTATTATTCCAATCTTTATTCTGTTCTTATGCTTCCAGAGATACTTCATCGAAGGTATGACTGCCGGAGCTGTAAAAGAATAAATACTTAATAATACTTACATAATTATGATTTTGAATTTTCAGGAGGATTAAAAAATGAGCAGAAGAGCGAAAATGGTTCTGGATAAAGAGTTCCAGATTGCACCGATTGATAAGAGAATTTATGGTTCTTTTATTGAGCATTTAGGAAGAGCTGTATATGAGGGAATCTATCAGCCAGGTCATCCGGCAGCAGACGAAAATGGATTTCGTAAAGATGTCATTGAGTTGGTAAAAGAGCTTGATGTTCCGATTATTCGTTACCCGGGCGGAAATTTTGTATCTAATTTTTACTGGGAAGATTCTGTAGGTCCTGTTGAGGAAAGACCACATAGACTGGAACTTGCATGGAGAAGTCTTGAGAAAAATGAAATTGGTCTGAATGAATTTTCAAAATGGGCAGAAAAAGTAAATTCTGATGTTATGATGGCAGTCAATCTTGGTACAAGAGGAATTTCAGATGCCTGCAATCTTCTGGAATACTGCAATCATCCATCCGGAACAAAATACAGTGATATGCGAATTAAGCACGGAGTAAAAGACCCACACAACATTAAAGTATGGTGTCTTGGAAATGAAATGGATGGTCCATGGCAGATTGGACATAAAACAATGGAAGAATATGGACGTCTTGCAGCAGAAACCGCAAAAGCAATGCGCCTGATTGACCCGAGCATTGAACTGGTATCCTGCGGAAGTTCTTTCCGTGACATGCCGACTTTCCCAGACTGGGAAGCAACTACTCTGTCCCATACTTATGAGTATGTAGATTATGTTTCCATGCATCAGTACTATGGAAACAGAGATGATGACAGCAATGATTATCTGGCACAGTCCGATGATATGGATGACTTCATCCGTACTGTTATCTCAACCTGTGACTATGTAAAAGCGAAAAAACGTAGTAAAAAAGTGATGAACTTAAGCTTTGATGAATGGAATGTATGGTTCCACTCAAATGCAGCTGATGATGATATCACAGAAAATCATCCATGGCAGGTAGCACCGCCAATGCTGGAAGATATCTACAACTTTGAAGATGCACTGTTAGTCGGCTTAATGCTGATTACTCTTATCAAACACGCAGACCGTGTAAAAATGGCGTGTCTGGCACAGTTAGTCAATGTAATCGCTCCGATTATGACCGATGCAGCAGGTGGCGCATGGAAACAGACCATTTTCTATCCATTTATGCATGCTTCCAAATACGGACGTGGCGTTGCACTGCTTCCGGTTATGAACAGCACAAAACATGCAACTGCAAAACATGATGAAATCACAGACGTTGAATCTGTTGCAGTTTACAACGAAGAAAAAGATGAAGTAACAATCTTTGCAGTAAACCGTAACTTAGAAGAAGACGTAGAACTTACAACAGATGTAAGAAGCTTTGAAGGCTACCGTGTATTAGAACACATCGTTATGGAAAATGAAGATCTGAAAGCAGGCAACAGCCTGGCTGGAGAAAAAGTTTATCCGGTAAATGGCGATGAAAGAAGCAAACTTGACAGCGGAGTGCTGACAAGCGTAATCAAAAAAGCATCCTGGAATGTGATTCGCCTGGGTAAGTAAAGAATAAAAGAAGCAAATGAAGAACGAATTGTCGTATTAATGTTTGAGAAAAATGTTAATGCGATGATTCGTTTTTTTATGTGTATTTATTTTATAAGACTCAAAATAAGATAAAAATAAAAAGTGGTTAAAGTTACATTAAGATTTGAATGATATGATATACATGCATTGGAGGAAAAGAATGGAAGTTTTAACAGTAAAAAATCTTACGAAAAAATATGGAAATATAGAAGTATTAAAAAATGTAAATATTCATATTCAAGAGGGAGAAATTTACGGATTAATAGGAAAAAATGGAGCAGGAAAAACTACATTAATAAAAACAATATTAGGTTTAACAGAAATTACGGATGGAGAAATCTGCTTCTGGGAAAAATCAGGTAAGAATAATTTGAGAATCTATAATAGGATTGGAGCAAGTTTAGATTTTCAAGGATTTTATCCTGAATTGTCGGCGTATGAAAATTTAAAAGTATTTGCAAATATAAGAGGAATCACTAAGAAAAATGCAATTGATGAGGCGCTTGAAAAAGTAGGATTAATTTCTCAAAGAGATAAGAAGTATAAGCAATTTTCGCTGGGAATGAAGAAAAGACTTGGGTTGGCAAATGCAATAATGCATGAACCAGAATTTATCATTTTAGATGAACCTACGAATGGTCTTGATCCGATTGGAATTGCTGACTTTAGAAAATATTTAATGAAAATTAGCAAGGAAGAACAGACAACAATTATGATATCGAGTCATCTTTTGGCAGAGGTATCAATCATGGCGGACCGAATCGGTATTTTAAATGATGGAGTATTAATCGTAGAAAAACCAATAGAAGAAATTCAGAAGAGTAATAGAAAGTATTTAAAAATATCAGTGACAAATGTTGAATTGACTTGTGGGGTTTTGGAAGAAATTTTTAAAGTTGAAGATTATGAAGTCATAGATAAAGAACAAATTTATATTTATGAACTTCAAATGGATAAAAAAGAACTTTCTAAAGAATTGGCGAAACATGGAGTCGGTATAATGGAAATGAAAATAGAAGAGGAAAATCTGGAAGATTATTTTAGAAAATTAGTAGAAAATTAAGAGGAATAAAAGAAATGAAAGAGTATATTGCTTCAGAATTTTTAAAAGAAAAAAGACAGAGGCATAAGCATTTAGCAGTTGTTTGCTGGATGATATTGATGTTTCTTTTTATTAGTAATGCATACAAATTAACAAGAAAAGCAGGGATTCTTGATTTGTATTGTGATAACGTACAGATGTATTTTTTTATAACATTAATGTTTTTAATTCTATATACAATGGTGTTATTTGGAAATGAATATAGGAATGGAACGATTTATCAATTACAAATGATACCAATTGTGCCATTGAAGTTTATTCTGGCAAAAATATTAATGGTGATATGCTTTAACAGTTTGATTATGATGACAACAACCATCAGTTGTATTTTTATTATTGGAATTAAGGGACTAAATTTAACAAGTAGTTCTATAGCAATTTTACTTTTTATTAATTTGGCAGATAGCTTGTTATTATCAATGGTAATGTTTCCAGTTGCTTTATTTGCCATACTTTGTAAAGAAAATTATATTGTTTCATTATTATTAAATATATCTTATATTATGCTTGGACTTATGATGCCGAGCCTTCCACTAAAGCAGGAAATAGCGCAAAAATTGACGGCATATCTGCATCCTTTGGGAAGCTATGCACTGATACATAATTGGTTTATCTATAAATTTGTACCTTACGAAACATCAATGCTTTCAAAGCCGAAGGAAAGTGCAGTAGTAGCTTTTTTAGGAATGTTGATATGGAGCGTGATTTGCTGTGGAATAATGGAATTATTAATGAAAAAGAAAAAGGAAAAGATAAGATGAGTTTATGCCCCTTCAATCAGTTTTGAAGGGGAAAAGAAATTAAAAATTTCGTATAGGTATTTGGAATACTTTCAACAGAAATCGTTCCCTGCATTTTTTCGGTTAATTCCTTTGCAATTGAAAGGCCTAATCCATTTCCTTTATTATTTTGAGAGATGTCACATCGATATAAACGTTCAAAAATGAAAGATTGTTCCTTAGTACCAATTCCAATGCCATTATCTTCTATTGAAATAGAAACGTAAGTTGCAGACTGAGTAATTGAAAAATGAAGTTTTGTTGCATGGCTGTGATTTAAAATATTCTTAAAAATATTATCAAGAATACGTTGATAGGCAGTGGCATCAAGAATACATAGATATTTTTTCTCAGGAATAGAAAATGAATATTCAATATTATTTTTTTCAAAAGCAGTAATCCATTTACTGATAATGATACGAGAGTGTTCAGTAATATCGAAAGTGGAAAGAGTAAGTTTTTCTTCGTTTGCATCTAACTTAGTCCATTGAAAAAGCATTTCAATAAAGTTAGTTAATTCTAAAGCCTTTCGGTTGATTACTTCTAATGAAGAGTATTTATCAAGAGAAACATTATTTAAAGAATCGGTTAATAATTCAAGATGCCCAATCATAGAAGCAAGGGGCGTGCGTACATCATGTGATAAATTAACCATTAAGTTCTTATATTTTTTTTCTGATTTTTTGAACGAGAGGATATCATTTTGATAAAGGGCACATAACTCATTTATCTGAAAACAAAGATTCTGGGTATGAGAATAAGGTTTTACTAAAATTCTGTGGCGGAGATTTTCATGAATAATGATGTCTAATTCTTTTTCTAATTGATTGATTTCGGATTTTAAATGAAAATTGTTAATTACGCAGTGAACAGTGATAATTATGGAGAAAAAGAATAGTAAATACATAATAAGTTGAAACATATTAAACCTCCCTATTAAAGCGATATCCGATACCATGAATTGTTTCGATGTATGTAATGTCAGGACTACATTGCTTTAACTTCTTGCGGATTTTACATATAATAGCCATTAGGCTTGCGTCATCATAAATATATTCATCGTTCCAAATAGCTTCATAAATTTGCTTTTTGGTATAAACAACATTGGGATTAGAAGCTAAATAATAAAGGATATCAAATTCTCTGCCGGTCAGATTAATAGAATCATTGTTACAAGTAACAGTTCGAGTGAGTGGATTGATTGAAATGCTTGAAAATTGTAACGTAGAATCAGCAATATCGGAGTGAGAAATAGATGATTTATAACGACGGGTAAGAGCGTTAATTCGAGCTTCAAGTTCTTTTAAATTAAAAGGTTTTGTTAAATAATCATCAGCACCCAATCGGAGTCCGATTACTTTATCTTCCAGGCTGTCCTTTGCAGTGACCATGATTACAGGAAAATTCCAGTTGTTATGAATGTAAGATAATAATTCCAAACCAGAGCCGTCAGGAAGCATAATATCTAGGATTACCAAGTAAATCTTATCAGAAGAATTATTAAGGATAGAATAAGCCTCTTGTTTATTGTTAGCGAATAACGGAGAAAAACCTTCATTAGAAATGCAGTGTTTCATTAAATTACATAAATCAATGTCGTCGTCTATAATTAGTATATTATTCATGATTCTCTCTTTTCTTAGTTTTTTATAAAGTGTGTAAAAAAGCGGGACAGCTATGATATGTATCCTCTTTACTGGATACATACCACCAGGCTGCCTCGCTTTTTTTAATTCTTAAATTATTACATCGGAAGAGCCATATCCCCATCTTTAATCCAGCCTAAATTTCTCATCATATTTGAGAAGAAATAAGTCAGTGCAGCCGGAAGTACAAAGTGCATGATTAAAATTTTAAATAATACAACTACGCTTGAAATACCTGGAATAGCCATGGTCTGCCAGGTCATAATCTGTCCGACAAGTCCTGCCGTTCCCATTCCCGAACCAGTTGCGTTGTTCGTCATTTTAAAAAGGATTGTGGAAACTGGTCCTAAGATGGCACTCGATAAAATGACAGGAATCCAGATAAGAGGTTTTCTCATAATATTTGGAACTTGAAGCATGGAAGTTCCAAGACCCTGTGCAATCAGACCAGGAACTCCATTTTCTTTGTAACTAGCAATGCCAAAACCGACCATGTTACAACAGCAGCCAACAGTTGCTGCACCAGCAGCAAGTCCAGATAGATTTAAAATAATTCCAAGAGCTGCGGAACTAATCGGAAGGGTTAAAATCATACCCATTAAAACAGAGACAATGACGCCCATTAAGAGAGGCTGTTGTTCTGTTCCCCAGTTGATTAACGTTCCTAATTCGGTCATTAACTTGCTGATTGGAGGACCAAAGAAAAGACCGACAGCGGAACCGGTTAAAATTCCGGTTAAAGGAGTAAGAATAATGTCAAGCTGAGTTTTGCCAGATACAATATGGGCAAATTGGATCGCTGCATAAGCGGCAAGGAAAGCACCAAGTGGTTCTCCAGGACCAGAAAGTAACAGTGCCCCGTCTTCGGTGAAAATCGTTCCAGAAAGAATTTTGCTTGAATATCCGCCAATCATACCGGCAGTTGTGGCAGAAAGTACAACAAAAGGACTTTCACCAAATTTGCAGGCAACTCCAATACCAATTCCAGCGCTGGTCATACTGGCGGCCATTTTACCAAACTGATAGAGATAAGTGCCAATTTCTCCACCGATTAAAGTACCAATCTGTTGAATAATGGTTCCAATAATAAGAGTGGCAAACAGACCGTAAGACATACCGGTCAGCCCATCGATAAAAAATCGGTTTAATATTTTTTTTACCATGATAACTCCTGTACTTTATTTGGTTTATAATTTAATATTTTTGAAAAGAGAGCCGAGTGTTGTAGTTGCTTCTTCTGCCTCTGGAAGTTCGTAGTCGATCACCTCTTCCTCTTCCTCTTCCGGAGCTTCCATTAAAGCTTTCATGCTAAGACTCAGTTTTCCGTCTTCATTTTTGATGACCTTTACAGTTACGTTATCGCCAACAGAGAGGACTGCTTTTGGAGATTTGATTCGTTTCTGACTGATTTGTGAAATATGAACCAGACCGGAAATGCCATCTCCAAGGTCGATAAATGCACCGTAAGGCTGAAGGCTTTCTACGGTACCTTCTAACACACTTCCAACGGCAATCTGCTGTGTTTTTGCAAGCTTTTCGGCATCAGCCTGTTCTTTTAATAATTCTCTTGCAGAGAGGACAAGACGTTTTTCTGTCTCATCTACTTCAAATACACGTACCATAAGAGTTTTCTTTAAAAAATCTTCCGGTTCTTTGACATATTCTAAAGAAAGTTTAGAAACTGGAATAAAAGCACGAATGCCTTCCACGTAAGCGATTGCTCCGCCTTTTACGATTCCCTCGATAGTGACTTCAAATGCTTCCTTATCTTCTTTCATCTGTTCTAATTTGTCCCAGATTTCCATGTCTGTGTCACGGAAATTATGAAAAGAAGCCTCGATTTCCTGTGCAAAATCATCCATTGTTTCCTGTTTTTTTATTTCTTCGCTCATGATACTACCTCCATTGATTCTTCCTTATAAAATATAGGAAGTCTTTTGTTTTCGATTATAACACAGGAAAGTGGAAAACTGCAATGGAGGAGAGAGAATGTTGAAAGATTTGTTGATTTTGTTGGGTGTGTTAATGTAAGATAAAAAAGAATTTTAGAAAACGTAGAAAGTGAGAGAAAACGATGGAAATCAGAAAAGCAAGAATAGAAGAACTCGATGAAATTATGAGAATTTTTGAACATGCACGTCAATTTATGGCGAAGAACGGAAATGCGTCCCAGTGGGGAATGACTTATCCGGAACAGGAAATCGTAGAAGCAGATATTAAAAAAGAAGAATGTTATGTGTGTGTCGAAAATGGTGAAATCGAAGCAACGTTTGTATTTTTTATGGGAAAAGAAGAACCAAATTATGTGGATATTTATGACGGAGAGTGGAAAAATGAAGCCCCTTATGGTACAATCCACCGCGTAGCAAGTTGTGGAAGAGTTCCAGGAATTTCAAAAATCTGTATGGATTTCTGTAAAGCTCAGATTCCGAATCTTCGTGGAGATACTTATAAGGATAATATTGTGATGCAGAAGGTATTTGCCAAAAATGGATTTGAAAAATGCGGTACGATTTATCTGGATGGAAAAAAAGATGCTGGAAATGCACGAATTGCCTATCAGTTTGTGGGTAAATAATTGCACGCAGAAGAAAAATGGGATATGATATATAGTAGTAAAATAGTTGACCGAATTAAGCTCTTTCTGATAAATGGCAGAGCAGTGGTTCGGTTATGAGTAAGTAGTGTAGCGGAGTGCGAATATCTGCTTAACTATGGAAAAGAATTTGGAATGTAAATAAAAAAAGAAAGGGAAGCACACAACATGGCGAAACAGGAAAAAATCTATATTTTAGGACATAAAAATCCAGATACCGATTCGATTTGTTCAGCGATTGCTTATGCAGATATAAAAAATCGTTCCAATGATGGAAGAAAGTATATTGCAAAACGTGCAGGTCAGATAAATGAGGAAACAGAGTATGTTTTAAAACGTTTTGGCGTAGAGGCACCAGGTTATCTTCCGGACGTTGGAACACAGGTAAGAGATATGGAAATTCGGGAAACCCCAGGTGTTCCGCACAGTATTTCCATTAAAGATGCATGGGCAATCATGAAAGAAACCAATGCGGTGACACTCCCTATCACAAAAGAGGATGGACAGTTAGAGGGATTGATTACAACTGGAGATATTGCAAAATCCTATATGGATGCGCATGATAATTATTTCCTCTCAAATGCGAGAACGCAGTACAGAAGTATTGCAAATACAGTGGAAGGAAAGATTGTAACCGGAAACGGACATGGATATTTCTTAAGAGGAAAAGTTGTAATCGGTGCAGCACTTCCAGAAAAACTGGGAGAGTATTTAGAAGAGGACGATTTGGTTATCTTAGGAGACCGCTATGAGGACCATTTATGTGCGATTGAAGAAAATGTAAGCTGTATTATTGTGTGTAACAATGCAGAAGTTGCACCAGATATTCAAGAGGCGGCAACCAAAAATGACTGCGTGATTATCCGCTCTCCGCTGGATACCTTTACGATTGCACGTCTGATTAATCAGAGTATTCCGGTCAAACACATTATGAAAAAAGATAATCTGATTACTTTCCAGACGGATGATTTTACAGACCAGATTAAAGAAGTGATGGTAAAGAACCGTCACAGAGCGTTCCCTGTAGTAAACAAACATGGAAAATATATTGGAACCGTTTCCAGACGAAACTTACTGGGAATGAAGAAAAAAGAAGTGATTTTAGTGGACCATAATGAACGTTCTCAGGCAGTTGATAATATTGAAGCTGCAGAAATTTTGGAAATTATTGACCACCACAGAATCGGTTCGTTAGAAACCATGTCTCCGATTGTCTTTCGTAACCAGCCGGTGGGCTGTACGGCGACGATTATGCATCAGATGTATGTAGAGAGAAATCTCGAAGTTTCTCCGGCAATCGCAGGACTTTTGTGCGCAGCAATTATTTCCGATACTTTGATGTTCCGTTCGCCGACCTGCACACACAGAGATAAGATGGCAGCGGGAGCACTTGCCTTGGTAGCCGGTATTAATATAGAAGAATTTGCCAAAGAAATGTTTACGGCAGGAAGTAATTTAAAGGGCAAGACAACAGAGGGAATCTTCTATCAGGATTTCAAACGTTTTACAACCGAACAGGTAAACTTTGGTGTAGGACAAATCAGTTCTATGAATCAGGATGAACTGTTAAGCTTAAAGAAACGTCTGATTCCATTTATGAAAAAAGAGTGTGGAAAGAATGGAATTACGATGGTATTTATCATGCTTACGAATATTCTGGAGGAAACATCAGAAATTATCTGTTATGGAGACGGAAGTGGCAGATTGGTTGAGGATGCCTTTAATGTCAAAGAGGAAAATGGCGGATACATTCTTCCAGGCGTCGTATCAAGAAAGAAACAGTTAATTCCGGAATTTATCACTGCTTTACAGCAGAATAATTAAAAAAGAAAATCGGAAAGAAAAATTTGAAAAAAAGACAACTTGAAAAATAGAAAAAACCGAAAAAACAAAAAACAGGAAGGAAAACACATGGGAAAAATGGAATGGAAGCCTGGAAACATGCTTTATCCTCTGCCAGTTGTAATGGTGACGGTGGCGGATGAAGCAGGAAATGATAATATTATTACAGTAGCATGGGCAGGGACGGTCTGCACCAACCCTCCTATGGTATCAATTTCGGTGAGACCAGAGCGGTACTCTTATGCAATGTTGTGTGATACAAAAGAATTTGTCATCAATCTGACAACCGAAAAACTGGTTCGTGCAACGGACTATTGCGGGGTAAAATCAGGAAGAGAAGTAGACAAATTTAAAGAAACCGGACTGACCAGAGAAAAGGCATCCCATGTAGGTGTTCCGATGATTAAGGAATCTCCGGTCTGCATTGAATGCAGGGTCAGAGAAATCAAAGAACTGGGAAGTCACAGCACCTTTGTTGCCGATGTGCTTGCCGTTCATGTAGATGATAAGTATATGGATGAAAAAGGAAAATTCGATTTAGCATTAGCCAATCCGATTGTGTATTCTCATGGAGAATATTATGGACTTGGCAAAAAACTGGGAACTTTTGGATACAGCATAAGAAAACAGAGAAAGAAGAGACAAAAGAAATGAGTAAAGAAAATATCGTTTTAATTGGCATGCCGGGAGTGGGCAAAAGTACAGTAGGTGTTATTTTAGCAAAAGTATTGGGATATCAGTTTATTGATGCGGATTTAGTAATTCAAAAAAGAGAAAATAAACTTTTACATGAAATTATTTCTGAAAAGGGTCTGGATGGTTTCTTAAAAGCAGAAGAAGAAGCAAATGTACACATTGCAAAAAAAAAAGAAAAATCGATTGTTGCAACCGGTGGAAGTGTTGTATATTGTGAAAAAGCAATGCAGGAACTGAAAAAAACAGGACGCATTGTGTATTTAAAATTGGAATATGACCAGTTGAAAAAGAGACTGGGAAATTTAAAAGGCCGTGGTGTGGTATTAAAAGACGGTCAGGATTTGAGAGGATTATATGAAGAAAGAATTCCGCTGTATGAGAAATATGCGGATTTGACAGTTAATGAAAAAAATCTGGATGTAGAACAGACTTTACAGAAAATAATTGATAGACTTTCATTATAACTGACAAAATCAGGAATTGCAAGCAGTAAATTTGGGTAAAAGACGAATTTTTGTTTACAAACTTGGTAAGATGTTATAAGATAAGGGTTGACTATTATGAAACTTTGAAAATCAGGTTGTGAATTTGATGATAAGAATGACAAAAACAGGCATCAGATACATGAATAAAAATATAGAGGTGTGTATATGGAACAATATGTAATCAAAGGCGGAAATCCGCTCGTTGGTGAAGTTGAAATCGGTGGTGCAAAAAATGCAGCACTTGCGATTCTTGCAGCAGCAATTATGACAGACGAAATGGTTTATATTGAAAACCTTCCGGATGTAAGAGATATCAATGTATTACTCGAAGCAATTAAAGAAATCGGAGCAGTGGTAGAAAGAGTCAGCCCGACAGAGGTAAAAATCACAGGTTCTACCATTTCTGATATCAGTGTTGAATATGAATACATTAAGAAAATCAGAGCATCTTATTATTTATTAGGAGCACTGCTTGGAAAATATAAATCCGCAGAAGTTCCGCTTCCAGGTGGATGTAATATCGGAAGTCGTCCGATTGACCAGCATTTAAAAGGATTTCGGGCACTGGGAGCATCCGTTGACATTCTTCATGGAGCAGTCGTTGCAAAAGCAGAAAAACTGACAGGAAAACATATCTTCTTAGATATGGTATCAGTAGGTGCTACAATTAATATTATGATGGCAGCAGCAATGGCAACCGGAAATACGATTATTGAAAATGCAGCAAGAGAACCGCACGTTGTAGATGTGGCAAACTTCTTAAACAGCATGGGAGCAAGCATCAAGGGTGCAGGTACAGATGTAATTCGTATTCAGGGTGTGGATAAATTACATGGAACAACCTATTCTATTATTCCGGACCAGATTGAAGCCGGAACATTTATGTGTGCAGCAGCAGCAACCAGAGGTGATATCATGGTAAAAAATGTTATCCCGAAACATCTGGAAGCAACAACTGCAAAATTAGAGGAAATCGGATGTCAGGTAGAAGAATTTGACGACGCAGTGCGTGTTGTGGCAAATAAACGTCTGACCCGTACTCATGTAAAGACAATGCCGTATCCAGGTTATCCGACCGATATGCAGCCACAGTTTGCAGTTGCACTGACTCTGGCAGAGGGAACAAGTATTGTAACAGAATCTATCTTTGAAAATCGTTTTAAATATGCGGACGAGCTTTCCCGCATGGGTGCAAATATCAAAGTAGAAGGAAATACAGCAATCATTGACGGTGTGGAAAAACTGACAGGAGCAAGAGTCAGTGCACCAGACCTTCGTGCAGGTGCAGCACTTGTAATTGCAGGTCTTGCAGCAGAAGGATTTACAGTTGTAGATGACATCGTTTATATTCAGAGAGGATATGAACGTTTTGAGGACAAATTAAGAAGCCTCGGTGCTGAAATCGAACGAGTATCCAGTGAAAAAGAAATCCAGAAATTTCAGCTTAGAATTGGCTGAAAACCAGTAAAATATAGAAAAAATAAGAAAAACGGTTTGGAATAAAATCCAAATCGTTTTTTTCTTGACAAGACCTGACACCTGTGCTATGGTAAGGGCGTGTATAGATTTCATATCAACTTATTAAGTGCATCACAGACATTTTCCCCTCTTTTTTTGTCCGTGGTGAAAAGGGAATCAGGTGAAAGTCCTGAGCGGTCCGGCCACTGTAAGCAAGGAGCGAAGCGCAAGAATCCATTGTATTAGAGCGTACGAGAAGGAGCGCCAAGCGTTGATAGGCAAGTCAGGAAACCTGCTTAAATAGGTGAAGGTTGAAGCTTCCGAAGAAAGTTTTCCATCCATGATATCCGATATGGAACGCCTTGTGCTTGAAAAAGCACGTGTCAGAAGAACGGTACATTCTGACACAATTTAGAAGAACCTGTGTACGGAATTTATACATCCTTTACTTTGAAAGGGCAGGAGAATTTCAAAAGCTGTATTCGTACATAGAACCTCCGCAAAAAAAATATGTATGATTGGTCAATACAGGTGGAGAAATTCCTCCTGCAAAAAGTGAAAATAAAAATTATTATAATGAAATGATGAGAACAAAGCTGTTATAGAGCATATTATCGCTGATAGTATTATCTATAATGGCTTTTTTTGTTATAATAGTGTTTAAAGATGTAAGTGTCAAAAGTATGACTGCATAGCACTGGAGCAATCGGGTTACATCATTTGAACAAAAAATTAGTAAAGGTAGGTATTTGAAAGGGGAATTTTTAACATGAAACAGATAGAAATAGAAAAACAGGCAGACGCATTTGGATTTGCAAAAATGAAATTCATAGAAACAGATGCTTTGGAATTTAATTACGATTTTCGCCAGTTTTGTGAGATGAATGATTGTGGAAATTATGGAAATAATTATGCCTGTCCACCACTTTGCGGGACACCAGAAGAAATGGAACAAAAGGTAAGAAAATATGAACATGCGCTGGTTTTCCAGTCAAGAACACCGGTTCAAAATGTTTTTGATGATACAGAGACAAAAATTATTAAAAAAATGCATACAGGAAAAACACTTCGAGCAGTGGAAGCATTAAAGAAACAGGGATTACCAGAGAATGGAATGTTTATTATGTGTGGACCATGTAATTTCTGTGATGAGTGCAAAGCAAAAGACAAAGAACCATGTGTCAATGATAAGATGCGTTTTTCCTGTCTTTCGGCATATTGTATTGATGCCGTAAAGATGGCAGAACATTGTAACATGAGTATGGAATGGAACGGAAATGTGGTTTCTTTCTTTAGTTTATATCTTTTTTAAGAAAGCTTTTTCATAAAATTAAGAAAAGACTTTGAGGGTATAGGAAAACAGGATGGGGTAGGGATGAGACAAGAACTGAATTTAACACAAACGCAAAAACTATCAGAGAAAATGATACAATCGCTTCAGATTCTTCAGATGAATACACAGGAACTGGAAGATTATTTAAAAGAAAAGGAACTGGAAAATCCATTGATTGAATTGGAAGACCATTCAAGACGGTCGGAGGAAAAGCCAGATTTTGAAAAAAAACTGGAATGGATTGCAAAATCAGATGAATAGAATCGTGTATATTATGAGGATGAGCAGGAGGAACAAAAACAGGAACGAGAATTTGGTACAGAAGAAGCAGGACTTCCAGAATATGTGCTTTCTCAGTTAGTTCCGTTTTCTAAAACACAGCTGGATTCTGAAATTCATGAATTTCGGGTTTATTCTCTGGATGAGCGGGGATATTTAATAGAGACAGCCAAAGAACTGGCAGAAAAATTTTCAATGTCAGTTAATGAAATGACAGGTTACATAAATAAATTAAAAAACTGTGACCCGGCAGGGGTTGGAGCAAAAGATTTAAGAGAATGTCTGCTGTTACAGCTTGAACGAAGAGAAAATAAAAACGAAACGATAAATAAAATTGTAAAAGATTATCTAATGGAATTGGGAAAAAATCAGATTCCACAGATTGCAAAGGCATTAAAAACCTCACAGGGTGAAGTTGTTGACGCCTGTGAAGAAATCCGAAAATTAAATCCAAAACCAGCACAGGGATTTGCTTCAAGAAATCATTTAAAATATTTAGTTCCTGATGTGACAGTTGTAAAATTTAAAGGATATTTTGAAATCTTGCTAGATGAAACATCGTCTTACAGCAGACCTTTTAGTGCCTATTATTTGAATTTGATGAAAGAGGACAGCACAAGTAAGGTACGGCATATTTAAAACCGCTTCGGATGCAGGAACTAGCAGAAAAAGCGAAGATTCATGGATCAACGGTCAGCCGTGCAATCAAAGAAAAATATCTGCAGTGTTCGTGGGGGATTTTTCCGATGAATTATTTTTTTGCGCAGAGCGTATCGGCAAAAGAAAATCAAACGAAAGATGCAGTGAGAAAAGAACTGCAGAGAATCATTGAACAGGAAGATAAGGCACGTCCTCTTAGTGACCAGAAAATTGCAGAGAAAATGCAGGAAAAGGGAATCAGTATTTCCAGAAGAACGGTCGCAAAATATCGGGGACAGATGGGGATTGCGGATGCCGGAGGAAGGAAAGTGTATTAGACTGTAATAAGGCGGGGG
>JAIIAN010000182.1 GCA_022717655.1 Bacillota bacterium
ACGTATTGGAACCCATTACAATAACCCAAGTTTCGGCTATGGTGGTTACTGTCTCCCAAAGGATACCAAGCAGCTCCTGGCAAACTATGCCGATGTTCCTGAGAACCTGATTGAGGCCATCGTAGAGAGCAACCGTACCCGAAAGGACTATATCGCTGATGCAGTTCTTCAGAAGGCTGGTTATTATAGCTATGCTGATGACAACAGCTTTGATGCGAGCAAGGAGCACTGCTGTGTGATTGGTGTCTATCGCCTGACGATGAAGTCAAACTCCGACAACTTCCGCCAGTCTGCCATACAAGGCATTATGAAACGCATCAAAGCAAAGGGCGCTGAGGTTATCATTTATGAGCCAACTCTTGAGGACGGCACAACATTCTTTGGCAGCAAGGTGGTGAACAATATGGATGCTTTCAAGGCACAAAGCCATGCAATCATAGCCAACCGCTATGATGCTTGTTTGGATGATGTAAAGAATAAGGTTTATACTAGGGATATATTTCGTAGAGATTAAAATAGTTTAATGAAATATCACAATAAAATTCTATGTCTTCAGAAAAAAATAAGCGTTTAGCCAAGAACACTTTATTATTATATATCAGACAACTATTTTCAATAGTAATTTCTTTATATACCAGTAGAGTTGTACTCCAAACTTTAGGAATAGAAGACTATGGTATATATAATGTGGTGGGTGGTGTAATAGGAATGGTTGGATTTCTGAATGCAGCATTGACCTCTGCTTCACAACGATTTATATCTTTCGAATTGGGAAGAGAAAATCATGAAAGATTATCTGGTATATTTTCAGCAGCTATAATAACGCATACTTGTTTGGCTGTGCTCATTTTTCTTATAGCAGAAACTTTGGGCTTATGGTTCTTGAACACTCAGCTAAATATAGCAGAGTGTAGAATGTCTGCTGCTAATTGGGTCTTTCAATGTGCGATTTTAACAACATTGGTATCCATATTAAATGTACCATACAATTCTCTTTTAGTAGCGAATGAAAGGTTGGATATTTATGCCTATTTAGCTATTGCCAATTCTATTTTCAAACTGTTAATAGTCTACTTGCTTCTTGTTTCACCATGGGATAAATTGATAACTTATTCTTTATTGGGATTGGTAGTGCAAGTAAGTTTCCAAATGGCATATATGTTATATTGCAGAAAAAACTTTCCTGAGAGTCGGCAAATAAGAAAACCTTCTTCTGAAATGTTTTTTCAAATGTTTTCATTTGCAGGATGGAGTGTCGTAGGTAATTTAGGATTTTCATTTAAGGATCAAGCATCCAATGTTATATTGAATTTGTTTTTTGGAACTGCAATAAATGCAGCAAGAGGTATTGCAACACAAGTAAATGGTATTGTATATTCCTTTTCTACAAGTTTTACAATGGCATTAAATCCTCAAATCACAAAGACATATTCTGCAGGTAATATACAAGAGACGGTTAAGATGGTATATACAAGTTGCCGCCTTACACCATTTCTAATGGGTGTTATGTGTATTCCTTTGATGGTTAATATGGAATATATATTGAACTTGTGGTTAGGGAACGTCCCTAAGTATACAGTAGAATTCATGCAATTAACGATGGTTTCTGCAATTATAGGATGTATAGCTGCACCTATATCAATAGCTTTACAAGCAACAGGTAAGATAAAATTGTTTCAAATAGCAATATCCATAACATTACTTTGTGAATTACCTTGTGCTTATCTTATATTGAAATGTGGTGGACAACCCTATATGGCGATGTTTCCAACAGTGGTAGTTACATTCATAGGCGTTTATGTAAGATTTATTATTTTAAAGCGAATGATAAAAGACTATAATATTCTTCGTTTTACATTAGATGTAGTAGTTCGTGACATTATAGTTCTTGTTATTGCATTTTACATATCCATGTTACTGTATAATGGAAATTCATGCTTTATAGATTTACTTTGCAATGCAATTGTTTCTTTTCTGATAACATCAATTTGTGTATGGTTCGGTGGTATGAGAGAAAATGAGCGTGCCATTGTTTATAATAAGATTAAGAAAAAAATAAATAAGTAGCATATAATGAAATATTCAGTTATTATTCCACATAAAAACAGGCAAGAGATAATCCAACGTTGTATTAATAGTATACCTGATAGGGACGATATTGAAATCATAATTATAGATGATAATAGTGATTCTAATCTTGTTGATTTTGATAATTATCCAGGAAAGGATAGAAAAAACGTACATTTTTACAGAACCTATGAGGGTAAAGGTGCTGGTTATGCGAGAAATGTAGGCTTGTCAAAAGCTCTTGGTACATGGGTTTTGTTTGCAGATTCAGATGATTATTATGCATCAGATTGTTTTGAAAAGTTGGATAGCTTGACAGAATCTAAAGACATAGATATTGTCTATTTTAATATTTTTGGTGATACTGTTCCTGTTAGTGGACGAGTTGAAAGGGTTAATCAAATATACAGTAAATATCAGAAGAGTGGAAACTTCAATTTTGTAAAATATGGTTGCTGGGCCCCTTGGAATAAAGTTGTTAGAAGAAATCTGATAGTTGAAAAAGAATTGTCATTCGAAGAAGTGCCAGTAGGTAATGATGCAATGTTTTCTCTCCAAGTTTCTAAATGCTGTACAAAGTGTACAATAAGTATGGAAAAACTGTATTGCCTGACCGAAGCAAAAGACAGTATAACTTGTGCAAAACGTGACTTTTCACGAGTTATGTCTTATTTGGATGTGGATATCAAGATAAACAAATTCTATTTGGATAATAGTCTCAGTTATTTATGCTTTCCTCTGTTGAAGATGAACCAGATGGCTCATATTGCTCGTGACTATGGACTATTGAACTTGTGTAGATTTTTACACAAACTTTTTAATAAACTAAGTGTTAATGTTTTTAAAATAGGAATATGCTTGAAGTAAAATATTATGTAAAAAGACTATACAACAAACTCTATGTTCCAATTCTAAGAAAACAATTTCAAGAATGTGGATATAATGTTGTGTTTTCACCTTTCGATAGTGTTTTTAGTTATAAAAATATAATCGTAGGGAATCATGTAAACATCGGTTATCACGCAGATTTCGTTGCAAGTCGCTCGAAAATAAAAATTGGTAACCATGTTGTATTTGGGCCTCATGTATCTATTAGGGGTGGTAATCATAGGACAGATATTGTCGGAAGATATGTAGATACTGTGACGGATGAAGAAAAGCTTCCTGAAAATGACGAAGATGTAATCTTTGAAGGTGATAATTGGATAGGTATGAACGTAATGATATTAAAGGGTGTCACAATAGGAAAAGGGTGTATAATTGGAGCGAATAGTGTTGTGACACATTCTACCCCCCCTATACGATTTGTGCAGGCAATCCGGCAAAAGTTATCAAAGAACGTTTTAAGTCACAAGATATTGTTAAACACATTCAAATGCTAAACGAACATGAAGAAAAAGATATTAATAGTTTACAGTAGTCTCTCGGTAGGAGGTAGCACAACTTCCTTGCTATCCTTACTCAATGAGTTCAATATAGACAAATACGACATCGATTTGTTGGTACGTGGAAGTGGTGAGTACGACCATTTAGTTCCGAAAGGTATTCATCGTTTACCTGATTTTGTAGAATCACCTGAAACCATACAACGTAAGAAAAAGAAATCTTTGACGAGTTGGTTTAATTTGGTAAATGCTTTATTTCGACATAAAGTAATGGGAAATTTAAATCAACGTTCTCAAATTATGGCATTAGATAGTTTGCGTTTCTGCAAAGATTTGAATAAGAAATATGATGTGGCGATTTCATATATTGAGGGATTACCAATGTATTATATGTTATCGAAAGTTCAGGCACAGAAATACATTAGTTGGATACATTTAGATTACAAAGGTGGAAAAATGAATCCTAAATATGATTATCATTTTTTAGAGAAAGCCAACAAGGTAGTTCTGGTTTCATCATCATGCAAGAAGAACTTTGATGAAGTGTTTCCTAAATTTCAGAATAAAACGGTATTTGTAGAAAATATATTATCACAGCAATTTGTGTTAAATCGTTCAAGAGAGAAAATAAATTATGTCTTACCAAAAGCGTCGTCCAGACTCAAAATGGTATCTGTCAGTCGTATAGATTTCAGCAGTAAAGGATTGGACCGTGGTGTGAATGCGTTGGCAACTTTAAAGTCTAAGGGGGTACTGAATGATGATGTTGTATGGTATATAATTGGAGATGGATTAGATTTCAAGACACTGAAAGAGATGATTCAGGAAAAAGAACTTGAAGACAATGTTATATTGTGTGGAGCGCAAAGCAACCCATTGCCGTTAGTACGCCAATGTGATGTGTTCTTCTTGCCTTCACGATCAGAGGGTAAACCGATGGCAGTAACCGAAGCTCTGATGTTAGGATTATTTGTTGTAGCAACGAGATATTCGTCGGTAGAAGAACAGATATGTGATGGTGAGAATGGCCTTATTTTGGAGAATTCTGACAAAGTGGTGTTAGATTTCTTAGAAAAAGTCCATCACAATTATGAATGGTTGTCCGAATTGAAGAACAGAATAAAACACCGTGACTACTCTAATATAGAAGAGTATAAAAAAGTAGAACAACTTATTGACGAATAAATATGATTTTGTTCTTTATTATGTTATGCATATTGTCAATATGTATACTCTATTCAAAATCCGTTAGCTTATATAGCACCGTATTTTGGACATCTTTTGTCTTATCCATATTAGCTTTTTTCCAAGATGTGAATCCGGATTCTGATTTAATGGTTTCTTTTGAGCATTTGGACAATATTAGAAAATATGGGTGGGCATATTTCGATAATACAGACATAGCTACCAGTTTTTATTTTCGTGGGCGTGATGGACTAAAGGTATACTTTTACTTAATTAGTTTCTTGCAATGTAATAATTTCTTTTCGGCTATTTCTGTATTTCTGTTTTATTATATGCCGATGTTGGGGATATTGGAATGTGCACGTTATTATAAAGTTGCACCCGAATATACAAAATGGTGTCTTATTATATTGATTTGGATGGTTGATTTCTTTGATGGTTCTAACGGAGTAAGAAATATGTTGTCTTTTGGCATTTTTGCATATGCTGTGACAACTGAATTGCTCGTAAACGAAAAGAAAATCAAAATTCGTTCATTTGTACTTTATGTTATCGCTGCATTGATTCATTCTTCTGCTTGGGTATTGGTTTTTCTCCGTTTGATGCTCTATTTAAAGAAAGAGAGTTTAATATTTGTGAGTGGTATTATACTCCTTTTTTGGAGTTATGGACTTGATTTCTTGAGCTTGAGCGATTTTATAAATAGCGAAAATGCAATCGCAGCCTCTATGGAACATCATATGTCTGCTTATGCTGGAGATAATATTGGTGAAGGCAATTATAGTGCTGATGTATTTAATAATTCTGCAAGTTATATGTTGATGAGAACGTTTAGGTTGTTTCATGTATTGGCTATTCTATTTCCTATTTTATTTATTTGGATAAGAAACAGAAGTATAGACAATATCATGAAATATATTTATTTGCTCTCATGTTTTTGCTTGGGAGCGTACTTGTCATCTTTTGCAACCAACATATTTACCAGATATTCATTTGAAATTATATTCTTAACTCCAGTATTCTTTGTGGCATATACAAGTAGAATAATATTATTGAATTTAGGCCAATATAAATTGAATCGATTAGCTGTCGTTTTTCTTATTATTGTGTTATTGTTCAACTA
>JAIIAN010000010.1 GCA_022717655.1 Bacillota bacterium
CCGTTTCAGTGTTGGATATGCCTTAAATAATTCAATCGCACTTTTACTTTTGAGTGTTCTAACCACATCGCAGGGAGCGACTGTTTGTGGCACATCTACAAAAATATGAATATGGTCCGGCATTACTTCAAGTGCTTTCATCCCACAGGCAAGCCTATGGGTTTTCGCCACTAATTTATAACAAACCCCCAGAGAATTTTCACTCTCTGAGGGCATAATATAATCATTCTATTTTGCTGTTCTAACATTACAGTTTTTCCATCAGCATTTTATTGACAGATGCCGGATTTGCCTTACCTTTCATCTGTTTCATAACCTGTCCTACTAAGAATCCAAGCACTTTTGTTTTTCCGCTATGATATTCTTCTACTGTTTTTGGATTATCTGCAAGCACTTTATCGACAACTGCTTCAAGCATGCCGGTATCTTCTACGGTCTTTAATCCATTTGATTCTACATAAGCATTTGGTTCTACATCTTCATCAAAAATCTTTTCAAAGACTTTCTTTGCATTCTGGTTATTGACTTCTCCTTTTTCCACCATAAGAATCAAGTCTGCCAGATGTTTTGGAGTAAAGTGCAGTTCTTCGGCTTCCATTGCTCTATCTTTTAACAGACGCAGAGTTTCACCGATAAACCAGTTTGCTGTCTTTTTCGGATTCTGGCTTTCTTTTACGGTTTCTTCAAATAAATCAGCCAGATGTTTAGACTGAGTTAAAAGTGAAGCGTCGTAAGCGGAAAGTCCATACTCTTTTTCATAACGTGCAGATTTTGCTTCCTGAAGTTCCGGCTGGCTGTCTTTGATTCGTTTAATCCATTCATCACTAATAAAGACTGGCGGTAAATCAGGGTCTGGGAAGTAACGGTAATCTTTTGCATCTTCTTTGGAACGCATTGCATAAGAATATTCTTTGTTATCATCCCATCTTCTGGTTTCCTGCTGAACCGCTTTTCCTTCTTCAATAAGTTCAATCTGTCGTTCTCTTTCTCCTTCAATCGCACGGGCAATTGCTTTAAAAGAGTTTAAGTTCTTCATCTCTGTTCTTGTTCCAAAGGTTTCTGTACCAACTTCACGTACGGATAAGTTGACATCGGCACGCATCGAGCCTTCCTGTAATTTACAGTCGGATACACCAAGATACTGACAAATCATTCTCAATTTTTCCAGATAAGCAATGACTTCTTCTGCATTTCTCATATCCGGTTCAGATACGATTTCGACAAGTGGAACACCGCTTCGGTTATAGTCTACTAAAGAGCAGTCCTCCCATTCATCATGGATTAATTTACCTGCATCTTCTTCCATATGCATTTCATGGATGCGGATTTTCTTTGTTCCGGCATTGGTCTGGATTTCCAAGAATCCATCGTGGCAGATTGGCAGATATAACTGAGAAATCTGATAGTTCTGTGGGTTATCCGGATAGAAATAGTTCTTTCTGTCAAATTTGCAGTTCTGGTTTACTTCACAGTTTGCTGCAAGTCCAAGTGCAAGTGCATATTCTACCACCTGTTTGTTTAATACCGGAAGAGACCCCGGCATACCGGTGCAGACCGGACAGGTATGTGTATTTGGTGCGCCTCCGAATTTCGTAGAGCATCCGCAGAAGATTTTGGTCGCTGTGGCAAGCTCTACATGAACTTCAAGTCCAATGACTGTTTCATATTGTTTTGCCATTATTCTCCCTCCTTCTGATATGCCATAGGAAATGCTCCACGGATTTTTTCATAAGCATAAGCTGCCTGTATGATTTTCTTTTCTTTAAAGCAGTCTCCGATAAACTGAAGCCCAACCGGCATGCCATTTCTGTCTTTTCCTGCCGGAACACTGATTGCCGGAAGTCCTGCGAGATTTACCCCTGCGGTATAGACATCACTTAAATACATTTTAAGCGGGTCTTGTAAACTGCTTCCTACTTTCGGTGCGGTAGACGGTGCTGCCGGTGCAAGAATCATATCATATTTTGCGAATGCATCATCAAATGCTTTTTTAATCATCGCTTTTACTTTTAATGCTTTCAAATAATAGGCATCATAGTAACCGGAACTTAATACGAATGAACCAAGTAAAATTCTACGTTTTACTTCTTCTCCAAATCCCTGTGCACGGCTCTTTTTATACATATCATGGAGTCCTTCAAACTCATCTGCACGATAACCATATTTTACTCCATCGAAACGTGCCAGGTTGGAACTTGCCTCAGCGGAAGCAATGATATAATAAGCCGGAATCACATAATCAACCAGTCCAAGAGAAAATTCTTCTACAACTGCTCCATTTGCCTTCATCAGTTCTACTGTTTCCTGAAGTGTCTTTTTCACATCTTCATCGAGTCCCTCTGAAAGATATTCGGTAGGAATACCGATGCGAACTCCATTTAAATCGCCCTTTAACGCCTCTGTAAAGTTCAAATCATTTCTTTCAATCGAGGTACTGTCTTTTTTATCGTATCCGGAAATTGCTTCTAATAAAGCGGTGCAGTCTGCCACATTTTTGGCAACCGGTCCAATCTGGTCAAGGGAAGATGCATAGGCAATCAATCCATAACGAGAAACCGTTCCATAAGTTGGTTTCATTCCAACCACGCCACAATAAGAGGACGGCTGACGAATCGAACCACCGGTATCAGAACCAAGTGCTAAAAATGCTTCTCCTGCTGCAACTGCTGCACAAGAACCACCGGAAGAACCCCCTGGTACTTTTGTTTTATCCCACGGGTTTGTTGTAATTCCATAAGCAGATGTCTCACTGGTACTTCCCATGGCAAATTCATCCATGTTTGTTTTTCCAAGAATAATCATTCCTGCTTCTTCTAATTTTTTCACAGCTTCTGCATCATAAGGCGGAACAAAATTTCCAAGAATTTTTGATGCACAAGTTGTCTTTCTTCCTTTTGTGCAGATATTATCTTTTACTGCAATCGGAACACCTGCCAGTGGTCCGCTGTATTCTCCAGAAGCAATTCCTGCTTCTACTTCTTTTACTCTTCGATATACTTTTTCTTCATCTGTCTCAAGAAATGCATGTACGATGTCTTCTGATTTTTTTATCTGTTCGAGTGACACCTTTACAGCTTCTTCCACACCTGCTTCTCCTTTTTTAATCGCAGTGGAAAGTTCAAGAGCACTTAAGTCTTTTAAATCCATACCCTTTCCTCCTACTGTACCGTCTTCGGCACTTGATATTGTCCGTCTTTGCATTTTGGTGCATTGTCAAGCATTGCATCTCTGTCATCTCCATTAGTTACTACATCTTCACGGAATACATTTCCCATAGAAAATGTGTGGGACAGAGGTTCAATTCCATCGGTATCTAACTCATTTAATTTATCGACATAATCCAGCATTTCCTGCATTTTTTCTTTTGCTTTTTCCCGCTCTTCTTCCGTAAGGGCAAGTTTTGCAAGAATTTCTACATTTTCCATTACTGCATCATCAATTATCTGCTTTGCCATGGCTCTTTCTCCTTTCTTACGGCTCCAAACGTTTCATATCTCTTGGGAACAGACATGCTTCTCTTACGTTGTCCTCTCCTAAAAGCTGCATCGTCAGTCGTTCCAGTCCAATTCCAAGTCCTCCATGAGGCGGCATGCCATATTTAAAGGTATCTAAGTACTGTTCCATTCCTTCCTGACTCATGCCTCTCTTTTCGATTTTTTCAACTAGCATGTTATAATCATGAATACGCTGACCTCCGGTTGTAATTTCAAGTCCCTTAAATAAGAGGTCAAAACTTAAGGTATATCTGTCATCTTCCGGGTCATCCATTGCATACATCGGTCTCTTCTTTGACGGATAATGAGTGACAAATACAAAATCGGCATCGTATTCTTCTTTAAAATATTTTCCAATCAGTTCCTCTTCTTCCGGCTCTAAGTCAAATGGGTTACGAATTTTTCTATTATATTTTTCAGATACCAGACGTTTCGCTTCATCAAAACGAACATAAGGAATCTTTTCTACATCCGGAAGGGTGATTCCCAGCATTTTTAATTCTTTTGCATAGTCTTTTTTCAACAATTCCATTGTATATTGAAGAAATCCAGTTTCCATTTCACAGATATCAAGGAAACTATCGATATATCCCATCTCAAAGTCAAGACTGGTATATTCATTTAAATGACGTCTGGTGTTGTGTTTCTCTGCTCGAAAAACCGGTCCGGTTTCAAACACACGGTCAAACACGCCAACCATCATCTGTTTATAAAACTGAGGACTCTGTGCCAGCACTGCCGGTGTATGGAAATAACTTAACTTAAACATGTTAGAACCGCCCTCTGCACCTTTTGCTCCAATCTTTGGAGTATGAATTTCCGTAAATCCCTGTATATAGAGATATTCACGAAATCCTCTGCAGATTGCTTCCTGAATTTTAAATCTTGCTCTTTCTTTTAAGTTTCTAAGAGAAACAGAACGCATATCCAGTTTTGTTTCGAGTGAAGTATTTAATTTCCATTTATCAATTGCAAGTGGAAGCGGCTGTGCCGGCTGTGATAAGATGGTAATTTGTTCCAGACGGATTTCTTTTCCATGAGGAGCTCTTTCTTCGTCTTTTATAATGCCCTTTACACTGACACAGGCAGCTTCTTTTAATTCAGAGATATCCAGATTTGTTTTATTTTCTTCCCATACAGTTTGAAGCAGACCGTCTCTTTTTCTTAAGATGACGAATGCAATCTCACCCATATTTCGGATGCTGTGAATTGCACCTTCTACAACAACTTCTGTTCCCTCTTCCTGTAAGATTACTTCTGGCAGTTCCATTGCCTCTTTTTCTTTTACACCTGTAACAAATTCCATATCACATTTCTCCTTTATCGCGTCTATATACTTTTACAAGCTTAATAAAAAGCTCCAAAAGTACATTATTTTTAAAGCAGAACGTCTCGGGTCATTCAGGCCGAAACCAGACATCCCGAGACGCATATCACGCGTTCCCACGCCTGCTATTACATCTTTGTAATTCGCTCTATTGCTTTTACTGTATTTTCATGACTTCCGAATGCGGATAAACGGAAGTATCCTTCTCCATGAGCACCAAATCCGCTTCCTGGAGTACCAACTACATTTGCTTCATGAAGCAGCTTATCGAAGAACTCCCATGAAGTCATCTTATCCGGTGTCTTTAACCATACATAAGGTGCATTGATTCCGCCGGATACGGAATAGCCTGCATTTTTTAAGCCTTCATAAATCGTTTTTGCATTCTGCATATAATAAGCAACCTGTTCTTTTAACTGAACTTTTCCAGCATCAGAATAAACGGCTTCACCGGCTCTCTGCACAATGTATGGAGCACCGTTATATTTTGTTCCGTGACGTCTTGCCCATAAAGAATGAAGCTGTACGTCACCACATTTTAAATCTTTTGGAACTACGGTATATCCAAGACGAACTCCTGTAAATCCGGCATTTTTTGAGAAGCTGTGAAGTTCGATTGCACACTCTCTTGCTCCTTCACATTCATAAATGCTGTGCGGAATTTCTTCTTCGGTAATATATGCTTCATACGCTGCATCGTAGATAATTACTGCACCAATTTTTCTTGCATAATCAACCCATTCCTGAAGCTGTGCTTTTGTAATCGTTGCACCAGTCGGGTTATTCGGGAAGCATAAGTAAATAATGTCTGGATTTTCTTTTGGAAATTCCGGAACGAAATCATTTTCTTCGAGACACGGCATGTAAATCATGCCATCAAAGTTCTGAGTTTCCGGATTGTATTCTCCACTTCTTCCTGCCATAACATTGGTGTCTACATAAACCGGATAAACCGGATCGCATACTGCAATTTTATTATCTAATCCAAAGATTTCCTGAATATTACCGGAATCACATTTTGCACCATCCGATACAAAGATTTCATCAGCAGAAATATCGCATCCACGGTCTTTGTAATCATTTTTTGCAATGGCATTTCTTAAAAATCCATAGCCAAGGTCCGGTGCATAACCGTGAAAGGTTTTTGCATCTGCCATATCATCGACTGCTTTATGCAGAGCTTCGATGATTGCCGGTGCAAGTGGCTGTGTGACATCCCCGATTCCAAGGCGAAGAATCTGTGCCTCCGGATTTTCACTTTGATACGCATTTACCTTTTTTGCAATGTTAGAAAAAAGATAACTTCCTGGCAGTTTCAGATAATTTTCGTTAATTGTAAACATATCACATTTCTCCTTTATGCTTTATACTTTATGCTTTATACTTCATCGTATATTAAGGTGAGTATCATCTGTGCGGTTTCTACCATGCTGGTTGCACTGTCCATACTGCACTTTTGTATATATCTGTAAGCTTCTTTCTCTGTCAGATGGTTTCTGTCCATCAGAAGCCGCTTTGCATTCTGAATATAATTCTGCTCCCTCTCACTTCTTGGTTTTGGTTTCTTTTTCTGTTTCTTTAAATGACGCTGAATCTGCATCATCTGCATTTCCACGGTGTTGACCAGTTCATGAACCCGAATCGGCATTGTGACTGCCATGATTCCGGACTGTGCCTGACTGACTACGCTTGCTGAACCAATCAAAAGAATTTCATAAAAACTTGGGAGCATGTCTGCGAGCTCGGTGTAATACATATCGGGAAGTTTATATCCGCTGATAACCAGCCCGCCAGACTGTTTATTCATTTCCATAAGGGCAGAGGCACCTGTAGCGCATGGTACAATATTGTCAAATCCGTGTTGCATCAGAATTTTTTTAATTTTCTTTGCATCTTCGATTTTTGGTAATACAATAATGATGCTGCTCATGTACTGCCTCCTGCTCTTTATTTTTTACACACGGTACAGGTACTGCTCTAATTCCCATTCAGATACCTGTTCCATGTATTCTAACCATTCTTCTTTTTTTGCTTTCAGATAATATTTTGTAAAATCTTTTCCCAATACCTCTTTGACCAATTCATCTGCATGAAATTCATTTAATGCATCGTTTAAATTTTCAGGCAGGGAATCGATTCCCATTTCTTCTTTTTCTTTTTTGTTTAATTTCCTTATGCTTCGTTTTAATTCCGGTGAAAGTTCCATCTGATTTTCAATTCCATCAAGTCCCGCCATCAGACAAAGTGCTAATACCAGGTATGGATTAGAAGATGCATCCGGACTTCTCAGTTCTAATCTTGTTCCACCTTCTACATTTTGTGGAACACGGATTAATGCGGTTCTCTGTCTTGACGACCAGGTGATATCCGACGGTGCTTCAAATCCTGGTGCCAGGCGTTTATAGGAATTAACCAGTGGATTACAAATCGCTGTCATGCCTTTGATATGAGCAAAAATACCGGCCATAAATTGATAAGCTTCTTTACTTAATCCAAGTTCATCCTTTTTATCGGTAAATACATTTTTTCCATCTTTCATCAGCATCATGTTCACATGCATCCCTGAACCATTGACTCCGGCTCTCGGCTTCGGCATAAATGTCGCATGCAGTCCGTGACGTTTTGCAATCGTGCGAACTGCTGTCTTAAATGTCATGACCTTATCGGCAGTTTCCATTGCCTCAGAATATTCAAAATCAATTTCATGCTGTCCTGGTGCAATTTCATGATGAGAAGATTCAATATCGTATCCCATTTCTTCTAATGTTAATACCATATCTCTTCTTGCATTTTCCCCTAAATCAATCGGACTTAAATCCATGTATCCGGCTTTTTCATGTGTTGTCGTTGTCGGCATCCCATTATCATCCGTATGGAATAGGAAAAATTCACACTCCGGATTGACCATCAAGGTGTATCCTTTTTCCTTTGCCCTCTCGACTGCTTTCTTTAAAATATATCTTGGACTTTCTATATAAGGAGTGCCGTCCTCGTTGTAAATATCACACACAAATCTGGCAACTTTTCCCTGCTGTGGACGCCACGGTAAAATGGAAAAAGTAGATAAGTCCGGATATAAATGCATGTCATATTCTTCATCACGGACAAATCCTTCAATAGAAGAAACATCGATCACACATTTATTATCCATCGCTTTCTCCAGTTTACTGTAAGGAATTGCAATATTTTTCAGGCATCCGAACATATCTGTAAACTGAAGACGGATAAACTCGACATCTTCCTCTTCTGCCATCTGTAATATGGCTTCCTTCGTGTAATTTTCCATGCATAATCTCCTCTCTTACGAGTTGTTTTTTCGTTAAATTAATAAAAAAGGCGCTCTTATTTAGAGAGTTTTACCCTCCAAATAAGAACGCCTTTGTTCTTTCATTTATGTTTGGTATTATAGCAATCTCAATTTTTCTTGTCAATAGAAAACGACCACCTTTTTTTCAGATGGTCGTTTTTTCACTTATTTTTATTCTTCTGATGTATCCTGAAGTGCCAGATAACCTTCTTCTCCGGTACGAATCTTCACTACATTTTCAATATCATATACGAAGACTTTACCGTCACCAATCTGTCCGGTATGAAGCACTGCTTTCGCAGCTTCTACAACTTTTTCGACCGGTACTAAGCTTACAACGATTTCAATTTTTACTTTCGGAAGCAGGTTCATATCCATCTCAACACCACGATAGTAAGCGGTCGCGCCTTTCTGTACGCCACAGCCTAATACGTTTGTGATGGTAACACCTGTTACACCGATTTCATTCATTGCCTGCATAAAGTCATCGAGTTTATTTCTACGTGTGATAATCACCACTTTAGTCAGTTTATGTACATCTGTACCAACTTTCGGTTCTTTTACCAATTCTGCCGGAGCCTGAGTTGCGGATGGAGATTCTACCGGACCTCTCTTTGTTCCCATTACGTTTGGAACATTTCCACTGCCCATGTTATCTGTTGTAACAAAATCTGCATAACTGCTTGCAAGACCATGTTCTCTGATATCCAGACCTGCGATTTCTTCATCGGCAGATACACGAAGACCTACGGTATGTTTTAATACATTAAAAATGATAACCATTGTTACAACAACCCATGCAACGGTTGCGATAAATCCGATAAACTGAACTTCTAATAATTTAAATCCACCGCCTGTGAAAAGTCCTTTCCACTCTGTACCTGTTCCATCAGAGAAAAGACCTACACAAAGGGTTCCAAGTGCACCACACATTCCGTGTACACCGACAGCACCAACCGGGTCATCAATTTTACATACTTTGTCGATAAATTCAATACCAAATACAACTACAAATCCAGCTAAGATACCGATAATTGCAGCAGATGTCGGAGATACGGTATCACAGCTTGCGGTGATTCCTACCAGACCAGCTAAAGAACCGTTTAAGGACATAGATACATCTGGTTTTTTGTATCTTACCCATGTGATTGCAAGTACGGTTAAAGTTGCAACTGCAGCTGCAAGGTTTGTTGTTACGAAAATTTTACCTGCGGTTACAATTGCATCGCCTTCCATGGAAACGGTAGATGCACCGTTAAATCCAAACCAGCAGAACCATAAGATAAATACACCAAGTGCACCGATTGTCAGGTTATGTCCCGGAATTGCTTTTGATTTTCCACTCTTTGAATATTTTCCAATACGAGGTCCTAAGATTTTTGCACCAACTAAAGCAGCAACTCCACCGACCATATGAACGGCGCAGGAACCGGCGAAATCATGAAATCCCATCTGTGATAACCAGCCGCCGCCCCAAATCCAGTGACCGGATACTGGGTAAACAACTAAACTGATTAAGAAACTGTAGATGCAGTAAGAAGAGAATTTTGTTCTCTCAGCCATTGCACCGGAAACAATTGTTGCAGATGTTGCACAGAATACTGTCTGAAAAATCAGAAATGCCCAAAACGGAACTCCATCCGGAAGCATTGCTGTTCCATAATTACTTTCTGAAGCGATACCGGAAATCGAACCAAAAAAGCCATTTCCTGCACCAAACATAATTCCGAAACCAACCAGCCAGAAGACCGGTGTTCCGATACAAAAGTCCATTAAGTTTTTCATAATAATGTTACCGGCGTTTTTTGCGCGGGTAAAACCGGTTTCTACCATAGCGAAACCAGCCTGCATAAAGAATACTAACGCTGCTCCGACGAGCACCCATATCGTATTTGCTGCTGAATAATCCATATTAATTTCCCCTTTCCTCAAGCTCACATTTTTCTAAATTTTATTTTATTTATACAACATTTTTCTAAAATACAAAAAGGTGCGCACTTTGCTCTCACAAAATACGCACCGTCGCATAAAGAAAAATGTGATGATACCAGGGTCGAAGCTCAAAAGTCGTTCGTGCTTGCACGATAACACTTTTGACTTTACGACCCGCACAAACATGAGAAAGTAGCAATTTACAAAGTAAATTAGCGGATTTCGAATGTTTGCAGAATTGCGTGAGCTGTTTACAGCGAAGCAATTCGTGGGTATCGAAATGTGATATATGTAATCGGAAAATGCCTTACATTTCCGCAATTACTGTTTTTTGTCCTCGGTATGTCCTGTAATATCCATCGGGTACTTTCCATCAAGACATGCCCTGCAGATTGGCAGTTCTCCTACCATTGACTGCAAATCTTCTAATTTCATATAACCAAGTGACTCTGCACCGATTATCTCTCTGATTTCATCTGCTGTGTGGGAAGACGCAATAAGTTGTTTGTTGGATGGAATGTCCGTTCCAAAGTAGCAAGGATACAGGAACGGCGGAGAACTCACACGTACATGAACGCTTACTGCTCCCGCTTTTTTGAGCATTCGAATCAGATTTGCCATTGTTGTTCCACGGACAATAGAGTCATCAACTAAAATAATTCGTTTTCCACGGACAACCGGCTCTAATACATTCAGCTTCAAGCGTACACTGGATTCACGTTCTTTTTGTGTCGGTTTAATAAACGTTCTTCCCACATAGCTGTTTTTATAAAAGGCTATTCCGAACGGGATTCCGGAAGCTTCTGAATAGCCCTTCGCTGCGGGAATACCTGAGTCCGGAACTCCCACAACCAAATCCGCATCGACAGGATAAGCAGCCGCAAGTGCGGCACCTGCACGAATACGGGCATCGTAAATATTAATACCATCTATTGTACTGTCAAGCCTTGCAAAATAAATATACTCAAAAATACAATGTGCTCTTTTTTCCTGACAAAGCTGACAGTTTGAAGTGATTCCGTCCTTGGTAATCGTTACGATTTCGCCCGGACGGATATCACGGACAAATTCTGCGCCGATTGCAGAAAAGGCGCAGCTTTCAGAGGCAATCATATAACTTCCATCGCGTTTTCCGAGACAAAGTGGTTTTAAGCCAAGAGGATCTCTGACGCCAATGAGTTTACGCGGACTGGCAATTACCAGTCCATAAGCACCACGGATTTTTTTTGCTGTATGAAGAATTGCTTCTTCTACATTGTGGGCATTTACCCTTTCTCTTGCAATGAAATAGGCTATGAGCTCTGAATCAGTTGTTGTATGGAAAATTGCACCGGTTCGTTCCAACTCTGAGCGAAGCTCTGCTGTATTTACCAGATTTCCATTGTGAGCCAGCGCAAGCGTTCCCTTAATATAATTCAATACCAGAGGCTGTGCATTATTAATATTTGCAGCTCCGGTTGTGGAGTAACGCACATGACCGACTCCAAGATTTCCGTGAAGATTATTTAAAGTTTCTTCTTTAAATACTTCATTCACAAGTCCCATACCCTTATGTGCATTCATGTTGCCTTTTGGTCCCATGGTATCACAGACTGCAATACCACAGGATTCCTGACCTCTATGCTGAAGTGAACTCAGTCCATAGTAGATAGATGGGGCAACATCTCCGCCATCCGGATTAAAAATTCCAAATACACCACATTCTTCTTTTATTTCACATTCTGGTAAGAATTCCATGACTCCCTCTCCTTAGACATAAAATAACATCTGGTCATAAGTTGGATAAGGCAGTTCTTCGTCTGGAATCTTTTCCTCAGCTGCATTTGCAACATCTTTCATCTCATCCATTAAAGTTAATACATCTTTATGGAAGGATTCTGCTGCTTTCTGCATATCTTCTTCTGCTGCCGCATCTGCTTTTTCTGTTACAGCTTTTAATTCTGCTACTTTTGCAGATAAGGTATTAGAAGCTTCTGTTAATTCTTTTACAATAGATTCTTCGGCTGTTGTTGCCAGACCTTCGATTAATGCTTTCTTTTCATTTGCATTGACTGCAACTTCTGCTGCATATCCGTTTACTGCCGGAATAAAGTCTTTTGTCAGCATTTCCTGTAATGTCTTAGATTCAATATTGATAGTCTTTACATAGTTCTCAAGTAAAATTTCATAACGAGAATAAATTTCTTCTTTTGTAAATACACTATGTTTTGTAAATAATTCAATGTTTTTATCAGCGATAAACTGTGGAAGTGCATCCGGAGTAGAAACCAGATTGTAAAGTCCTCTCTCCTCTGCTTCTTTAATCCACTCGTCTGTATAACCATTTCCATTGAAGATTACTTTTTTATGTTTTCTGATTGCACGTTTGATTAATTCATGCACTGCTGTTTCCATATCTTCCGGTGCTGTTCCTTCCAATTCTTTGTAGAACTGTGCCAGCGCCTCAGCAACTGCTGTATTTAATACAACGTTCGGACCTGCAACAGATGCAGAAGAACCAAGCATACGGAATTCAAATTTGTTTCCGGTAAATGCAAATGGTGATGTACGGTTTCTATCGGTTGTATCCTTTGTAAAATGAGGAAGTACATGAGCACCGATATCCATCTGAATGGTTTTATGTGCATTGAAGAATTTATCTTCTTCGATTGATTTTAAAATTTCCGTCAGTTCATCTCCGATGAAGATAGAAACAATTGCCGGCGGTGCTTCATTTGCACCAAGACGATGGTCGTTTCCGGCTCCGGAAGCAGATACACGCATTAAATCAGCATATTCATCGACAGCTTTGATAACTGCTACTAAGAATACTAAGAACTGAATGTTTTCTGCCGGTGTTTTTCCCGGGTCTAATAAGTTTACTCCTGTATTGGTAGAAACAGACCAGTTGTTATGTTTTCCACTTCCGTTGATTCCATCAAATGGTTTTTCATGAAGCAGGCAGACAAGGTCATGTTTTTCTGCAACCTTCTTCATAATTTCCATTGTCAGCTGATTGTGGTCAACCGCTACGTTCGTGGTATCAAATACCGGTGCCAGCTCATGCTGTGCCGGAGCAACTTCATTATGTTTTGTTTTTGCAGGAATACCAAGTTTCCATAACTCTTCATCCAAATCATGCATGTAGGCTGCAACTCTTGGTTTTAATGCACCAAAGTAATGGTCTTCCATTTCCTGTCCTTTTGGTGCGGAAGATCCGAATAAAGTTCTTCCGGTAAAAATCAGATCACGGCGTTTTGCATATAATTCTTTTGGAATTAAGAAATATTCCTGTTCCGGGCCCACTGTTGTCGTAACACTTGTTACTTCTGTATTTCCTAATAAATGTAAAATCTTAACAGCTTCTTTGTTTAACGCTTCCATAGAACGAAGCAGCGGAGTTTTCTTATCCAGCGCCTCTCCACTCCAGGAACAAAATGCTGTCGGAATGTATAAGGTATTATCTTTAATGAAAGCCGGTGAGGTTGGGTCCCAGTTTGTATAACCCCTTGCTTCAAATGTAGCTCTTAAACCACCGGATGGAAAGCTGGAAGCATCAGGCTCACCTTTTACCAGTTCTTTTCCTGAAAATTCCATGATAACTTCGCCTTCTCCAACCGGAGTAATAAAGCTGTCATGTTTTTCAGCAGTAAATCCTGTCATTGGCTGGAACCAATGAGTGAAATGTGTTGCTCCGTTTTCTACTGCCCACTCTTTCATGGCAACGGCCACGGAATTTGCAACATCCAGTTCCAGATGAGTTCCATTTTCAATTGTTTTGCGAAGAGCTTTGTAAACATCCTTCGGTAATTTGTTACGCATTACCTTGTCACTGAAAACAAGGCTTCCATACAGTGTAGGAATATCTTTTGACATATTCACAGCACTCCTTTCCATTTTTCTTCATGTGATTGTTTTTGCTTTTAAAATTATTACTTAAATTTGTTTTTACCTACGGATTGGTTTGGTTTTCAATTTTTGACTCTGGTAAAAACAAAAAAGGCACTCTGAACTTTTGTAGTTCAAAGCGCCTTTGCTTTATGCCATGTAGTATTGCACGGAAAAAGAAATTTGTCAATCACTTTTTTCAAAAAAATTTTTCCAAAAAAAAATTTCAAAAAAGGGATTTACAAATAAAAAAAAATGAGCTATAGTATTTGCATAATTTTCGGAGTTCCAAGAACTTCCCGAAAACGACTGATAACTTACATAATGAATAGAAAACGACAAAGGCGTCGAATTTCCATAGTATTTTCTATGGGAGTTTCGACGCCTTTTTTGATTTCACGGTAATCCCATGAAATTATCTTATTTATCAGACTCAGGACCGCATAACCTGTTTCTGATAATGAAACAACAGCAGGAGGAAAATGTGATGGCAGTAAAATATGTATTTGTTACAGGTGGTGTTGTTTCCGGTCTCGGAAAAGGAATCACCGCCGCATCTTTGGGACGCTTATTAAAAGCCAGAGGCTATCAGGTCACCATGCAGAAGTTTGACCCTTACATTAATGTAGATCCAGGTACAATGAATCCCATCCAGCATGGTGAAGTATTCGTCACAGACGACGGTACAGAAACTGACCTTGACCTTGGACATTATGAACGCTTTATTGATGAAAGCCTTGATAAAAATTCCAATGTTACAACCGGTAAAATTTACTGGTCCGTTCTTCAAAAAGAACGACATGGGGATTACGGCGGAGGGACTGTTCAGGTTATCCCTCATATTACAAATGAAATTAAAAGCCGTTTCTACCGTGCAAAATTTCCTGATGAAGAGCGAATCGCTATTATCGAAGTTGGCGGTACGGTAGGTGATATCGAAAGTCAGCCATTCTTAGAAGCAATCAGACAATTTCAGCATGATGTCGGACATGAAAATGCTATCTTAATTCATGTTACTCTGATTCCTTATTTAAAGGCATCCGGAGAATTAAAAACAAAACCGACACAGGCAAGTGTAAAAGAACTTCAGGGAATGGGACTTCAGCCGGACATTTTAGTCTGCCGTTCTGAACATCCAATCGGTCAGGATATTAAAGATAAAATCGCTTTATTCTGTAACGTACCGCAAAGCCACGTATTACAGAATCTTGATGTAGAATATTTATATGAAGCACCTCTTGCCATGGAAAAAGAAAATCTGGCACAGGTTGTATGCGAATCACTAAAACTTCCTTGTCCACAACCGGATTTGGATGACTGGAAATCAATGGTAAACGATTTAAGACATCCTCAGACAGAAGTAGACATTGCAATTGTCGGAAAATACATTCAGCTTCATGACGCTTACTTAAGTGTAGTGGAAGCCTTAAAACACGGCGGTATCGCAAATCATGCCAATGTCCACATCCACTGGATTGATTCCGAACATCTTACCATAGAAAATTATGAGGAATCTTTAAAAGGACTCGACGGAATCCTTGTTCCCGGAGGTTTTGGAACCAGAGGAACCGAAGGAAAAATTCTTGCCGTTCAGTATGCAAGAGAACACAAAATTCCATTCCTCGGTATCTGTCTTGGTATGCAGGTTGCAATTATTGAATTTGCAAGAAATGTCCTCGGATATCACGATGCAAACAGCATTGAATTAAATCCGGACACCCTTCATCCAGTCATTGCTCTTATGCCGGAACAGGACGGAATCGAAGACTTAGGCGGAACCTTAAGACTTGGTTCTTATCCTTGTAAATTAAAAAAAGGAACAAAATCCTACGAATTATACGGAAAACAGGATATCGCCGAGCGTCACAGACACCGCTATGAAGTAAACAATGACTATCGTAAACAGCTTGAAGAAAATGGAATGAGTCTTGTCGGACTTTCTCCGGACGGACGAATTGTAGAGATGATTGAAATTACCGATCATCCATTCTTCGTCGGTACTCAGGGTCATCCAGAATTAAAATCAAGACCGAATCATGCACATCCGCTATTTAAAGGACTGGTGCAGGCGGCTGCCACATATAAAAAGGAAAGAGGTCAATCATTATGAGAGAACAAGGTTTATATCGACAGCAATTTGAACATGATAACTGCGGTATCGGTGCAGTTGTAAACAGCAAAGGTATCAAAAGCCACAAAACTGTTGAAAATGCATTAAAAATCGTAGAGAGCTTAGAGCACAGAGCCGGTAAAGATGCAGAAGGAAAAACCGGTGATGGTGTTGGTATCCTGCTTCAGATTTCACACAAATTTTTCTCGAAAGCCTGCAAAAAAGAGGGAATCAAAATCGGTGGCGAAAGAGAATACGGTATTGCCGTTCTCTTCCTTCCACAGGATGAATTAAAATGTAATCAGGCGAAAAAGATGTTTGAAGTCATCGTAGAAAAAGAAGGACTGGAATTTTTAGGCTTCCGTGATGTTCCGGTATGTCCGGAAGTACTGGGCCACAAAGCTCTTGAAAAAATGCCACATATCGTTCAGGCATTTATCCAGAAACCTGATGATGTAGAAAAAGGACTTCCATTTGACAGACGCCTCTACATCGCACGTCGTGTATTTGAACAGAGTAATGACAACACTTACGTTGCTTCCATGTCAAGCCGTACCATCGTTTACAAAGGTATGTTCCTGGTTGGACAGCTTCGTACTTTCTTCAAAGATTTACAGGACGCTGATTATGAATCCGCTATCGCAATGGTTCACTCCCGTTTCAGTACCAACACAAACCCAAGCTGGGAACGTGCTCATCCGAACCGTTTTATGGTACATAACGGTGAAATCAACACCATCCGTGGAAATGCCGATAAGATGCTCGCCCGTGAAGAAACCATGGCTTCTGACTATTTAAAAGGACAGCTTCATAAAGTACTTCCGGTTGTTGATACCAGAGGTTCTGACTCCGCAATGCTTGACAACACTCTTGAATTTTTAGTTATGAATGGTATGGATTTACCACTTGCCGTTATGATCTGTATTCCTGAACCATGGGCAAACAATCAGACCTTAACTCAGGAAAAACGTGATTTCTATCAGTACTACGCAACTATGATGGAGCCTTGGGACGGTCCTGCTTCTATCCTGTTCTCTGATGGTGATGTTATGGGAGCTGTACTTGACAGAAATGGTCTTCGTCCATCCCGTTACTATATCACAAAGAGCGGTGACGTTATCCTTTCTTCAGAAGTTGGCGTTATGCCGGTTCCTGAAGAGGACATCGTATTAAAAGAACGTCTGCATCCAGGAAAAATCCTTTTAGTTGATACTGTAAAAGGGGAAATTGTAGATGATGATACCTTAAAAGAAAGATATGCAACCAAACAGCCTTATGGTGAATGGCTGGACAGCAATCTGGTCGAATTAAAGAGCTTAAAAATTCCAAACGTGCGCGTTGAGGATTATGAAGGTACAGAACTGACAAAAATGCAGCAGGCATTTGGCTACACTTACGAAGAATACCGTCAGTCCATTTATAACATGGCATTAAATGGTTCAGAAGGAATCGCTGCAATGGGTACAGATACTCCACTTGCCGTTCTTTCAGAAAAACATCAGCCATTATTTAACTATTTTAAACAGCTTTTTGCACAGGTTACCAACCCGCCTATCGATGCAATCCGTGAAGAAATTGTAACCAGCACAACCGTTTATGTAGGAAAAGATGGAAACCTGCTTCACGAACAGCCTGAAAACTGCCAGGTATTAAAAGTCAACAACCCAATTTTGACCAACACAGATATGCTGAAAATCAAACACATGAATGTAAAAGGTTTTAAAGTGGCTGTTGTTCCGATTACCTATTATAAAAGTGCACCGCTTGACCGTGCAATTGACCGCCTTTTTGTAGAAGTTGACAAAGCTTATAAAGATGGAGCAAACATCTTAGTGCTCTCTGACCGCGGGGTCGATGAAAACCACATGCCGATTCCATCTCTGTTAGCTGTATCCGCAGTTCATCAGTACCTTGTAAAAACAAAGAAAAGAACCTCTCTTGCCATCATCCTTGAATCCGGTGAACCAAGAGAAGTCCACCACTTTGCCACCCTGCTTGGTTATGGTGCATGTGCCGTAAATCCTTACCTTGCACAGGATACAATCCAGGAATTAATCGACAATAACTTATTAAATAAAGATTACTACGCTGCCGTAAACGATTACAATTCCGCAATCCTTCACGGTATCGTAAAAATTGCTTCTAAAATGGGTATTTCTACTATCCAGTCCTATCAGGGTTCTAAGATTTTTGAAGCAATCGGTATTTCCGCCGATGTCATTGAAAAATATTTCACCGGTACTGTAAGCCGTGTCGGTGGTATTACCTTAAAAGATATTGAAAAAGATGTTGATGCCCGTCATTCCAAAGCATTTGACCCACTTGGACTTACCACAAATCTTCAGCTTGACAGCCTTGGTATGCACAAAGCAAAAAGTGAAGGCGAAAAACATCGTTACAATCCACAAACCATTCATGCATTACAGCAGGCAACCAAACGTGGAGATTATAACTTATTCAAACAGTACACCAGCATGGTTGATAAAGAACAGAGTGGTTATCTGAGAAGTTTGATGGATTTCAATTTTGCTGAAAATCCTATCCCGATTGAGGAAGTAGAAAGTGTAGATGAAATCGTAAAACACTTTAAGACCGGTGCAATGTCTTATGGTTCTATTTCTCAGGAAGCTCATGAAACACTTGCAATCGCAATGAACATGCTTCACGGAAAATCAAATACCGGTGAAGGTGGAGAAAGTGATGAACGTCTTGACAGTGCCGGAAGCAAAGTAGACCGTTGTTCTGCAATCAAACAGGTTGCATCCGGACGTTTCGGTGTTACCAGCCGTTACTTAGTCAGCGCAAAAGAAATCCAGATTAAAATGGCACAGGGTGCTAAACCTGGTGAAGGTGGACACTTACCTGCTAAAAAAGTTTATCCTTGGATTGCAAAAACCAGACATTCCACTCCAGGTGTCAGCCTGATTTCTCCGCCACCACACCACGACATCTATTCCATTGAAGATTTGGCAGAGTTAATCTACGACTTGAAAAATGCAAACAAAAATGCGCGTATTTCCGTAAAACTGGTTTCTGAAGCCGGTGTCGGTACCGTCGCTGCCGGTGTTGCAAAAGCCGGTGCACAGGTTATCCTGATTTCCGGTTACGACGGTGGTACAGGTGCTGCTCCACAGAGTTCTATCCACAATGCCGGACTTCCATGGGAACTCGGTCTTGCTGAAACCCATCAGACTCTGCTTATGAACGGACTTCGTAACCGTGTCATGATTGAGACCGATGGTAAATTAATGAGTGGACGTGACGTTGCAATCGCAGCTCTGCTTGGTGCAGAAGAATTTGGTTTTGCTACTGCTCCACTTGTAACAATGGGATGCGTTATGATGAGAGTCTGCAACTTAGATACCTGTCCGGTTGGTGTTGCTACTCAGAATCCGGAGCTTAGAAAACGTTTCCGTGGAAAACCGGAATATGTTGTAAACTTCATGCGCTTTATTGCCGAAGAACTGCGTGAATACATGGCAAAACTGGGAATCCGTACACTCGATGAGATGGTCGGAAGAACAGACCTCTTAAAAGTAAAAGAAAATCCGGAAAGCCCGATGGCATCTAAGATTGATTTAAGTGCAATCTTAAATAATCCATTCGCAAAAGAAGGACAGAAAGTAACCTTCGACCCGGCTCAGGTTTATGACTTCAAACTGGAAGAAACAAAAGATGAAAAAGTTCTTCTGAAAAAACTTCAGAGATCCATTGAAAAAGGTGAAAAATCCTCTATTGATGTAGAAGTTACCAATACAGACCGTGCATTTGCTACCATCCTTGGCGCAGAAATCACAAGACATCACAAAGATGGACTGCCAGATGATACCATTACAATCAACTGTAACGGTGCCGGCGGACAGAGTTTCGCAGCCTTTGTTCCAAAAGGACTTACTTTATCTCTCTGCGGTGACTGCAACGACTACATGGGTAAAGGTCTCTCCGGTGGTAAGATTGTACTTTATCCTCCGAAGAAGAGAAATTATAAAGCAGATGAAAACATTATTACCGGTAACGTTGCTCTCTATGGTGCAACAAGCGGTACTGCTTATATCTGTGGTGTAGCCGGTGAACGTTTTGCAGTTCGTAACTCCGGTGCTTACGCAGTTGTCGAAGGTGTCGGCGAACATGGATGTGAATACATGACAGGTGGACGTGTAGTTGTCCTTGGTAAAACCGGCAAGAACTTTGCAGCTGGTATGAGCGGTGGTGTCGCTTACGTTCTTGATGATAAAAACGAATTGTATAAAAACCTGAATAAATCTATGATTTCTATCGAAAAAGTAGAGTTAAAATCTGATATTCAGGAACTTCATAACATGATTGCAGCTCATGTTGCTGCTACCGGTTCTGAAAAAGGTCAGGAAGTACTCGACAACTTCCAGGAATATCTGCCGAAATTTAAAAAGATTATTCCGGATGACTACAAAAAGATGATTACTATGGCTACCAAACTGGAAGAAATGGGCATGTCACCAGAAGAAGCACAGTTAGAAGCCTTCAATGAAAACTTTCAGAAAGGAGCAGAATAATCATGGGAAAACCAACAGGATTTTTAGAATATAAAAGAGAAACTGCTAAAGTAGAAGCACCAAAAGACCGAATTAAACACTTTAACGAATTTCGTACCCCTTTAAAAAAAGAGGAACAGCAGAAACAGGGCGCACGCTGCATGGAATGTGGCGTTCCGTTCTGTCAGGCTGGTACAATGATTGCCGGAATGGCTTCCGGATGTCCGCTTCACAATTTAGTTCCGGAATTAAATGATTTAGTTTATCACGGAAACTGGGAACAGGCTTATACCCGTTTAACCAAAACCCATTGTTTCCCTGAATTTACCTGCAGAGTCTGCCCTGCCCTTTGTGAGGCAGCCTGCACCTGTAATCTGGATTCCCAGCCAGTCTCCACAAAGGAAAATGAACGCGCCATTATTGAAACTGCTTATGCAAACGGATGGGTGACTCCAAGGATTCCAAAAGTTCGTACCGGCAAAAAAGTTGCTGTTGTAGGAAGCGGTCCATCCGGTCTTGCAACTGCCATGCAGTTAAACCGTCGTGGGCATCTGGTTACTGTTTTTGAAAGAAAAGACAGAATCGGTGGTCTGCTCCGCTATGGAATCCCAAACATGAAGCTTGATAAATCTGTGATTGACAGACGTATCAAACTCATGGAAGAAGAAGGAGTTGTCTTTAAGACAGGTGTAGATGTCGGAAAGGACATCACTGCAAAAGAACTCCAAAAAGAATTTGACCGCATTGTTTTATGCTGTGGTGCTTCTAATCCAAGAGATATTAAAGTTCCGGGACGTGAAGCCAACAATATTTTCTTTGCAGTTGACTACCTCTCTTCTATTACAAAGAGCCTTTTAGATTCCAACTTCAAAGACAAAAACTTCGTTTCTGCAAAAGGAAAACACGTTGTTGTAATCGGTGGCGGTGATACCGGAAATGACTGTGTCGGAACTGCAATTCGTCTTGGTGCAAAATCTGTCACACAGCTTGAGATGATGCCAAAAGCACCAGATGAAAGAACAGAAATGAATCCATGGCCGGAATGGCCTCGTATCTGCAAGACAGATTACGGCCAGGAAGAAGCTATCGCAGTCTTTGGACATGACCCGCGTATCTATCAGACCACAGTAACAGAATTTATCAAAGACGACAAAGGTAACGTACAAAAAGCAAAACTTGTAAAACTTGAACCAAAAAAAGACGAAAAAACAGGACGTATGAATATGGTTCCAGTCGAAGGCAGTGAAACCATCATAGAAGCTCAGCTTGTATTAATCGCTGCCGGTTTCCTTGGAAGCCAGAAATACGTGACCGATGCGTTTAAAGTGGACTTAACTCCACGAACCAATGTTGCAACAAAACCTGACCAGTATGAAACTTCTGTTCCAGGCGTATTTACCGCAGGAGATATGCACAGAGGACAATCTCTGGTCGTATGGGCAATCCGTGAAGGACGAAAAGCTGCTGAGGCAGTGGATGCTTCCCTGATGGGTTACTCGAACTTATAAACTATTCTATTTATAACTATACACATTAAATTAAATAGAAAACTTACCTCTAATCCATATACAAAAACTTCTTAAATTTAAAAGAGCGGAGACTCACCCTAAATCCAGTCTCCGCTCTTTTTATTATCTTACAATTTTAATCAGCCTCATAATGTTATCCATTGTGACTTCCATATATTCTTTACTCTTATATCGGATTACTGAAAAATCCCGTGCTACCCGATTTGTTGAAAAAACTGCCGAAATCCCCATATCATAAGCATCTTCTACTTCTTCTGCATCTCCAGTCACAACCACAACCGGAACGTCTTGTTTCTTTGCCCGTTTTCCGACTCCGATTACCACTTTTCCACGAAGGCTCTGGCTGTCCATCTTTCCCTCACCGGTGAAAATCAAATCTGCGTCCTGGATTAATTCATCAAATTTTACGATATCAAGTACGGTTTCAATTCCCATCTGAAGCTTTGAATCAAAGAAAGCAACCATACCGGCTCCCATTGCACCTGCTGCTCCGCCTCCATGAATATCCGAAACATTTTTTCCGATTTCTGTCTGTATCCGCTCTGCAAATTTTCTTAAGTTTGCATCCAGCCTCTGCACCATTTCATCATCCGCACCTTTTTGCGGTCCGAAAATATAAGCTGCCCCCGATTTTCCATACATTGGATTATCAATATCGCACATTGTTATAATCTGTGCGTTTTTGATTCGCTCATCCATGTTTTTCATCGAAATTTTTACAACTTTTCCAAGTGTTCCGCCTGTCGGAATCAATTTCTCTCCATCTTTATCAAAAAATTCAACTCCAACTGCAGCCGCCGCTCCTGCACCAGCATCATTTGTACACGAACCGCCAAGCCCAACTACTATCTTCTTACAGCCATGTTCTACTGCATCAAGCATCAGCTGACCGACACCATACGTCGTTGTTTCTTCCGGATTTGGCCGGTTTTCCACAAGTGGAAGCCCTGCACATGCTGCCATCTCAATCACTGCCGTCTTATCCGGCAGGATTCCATAAAATGCTTCCATATCCTCCATATAAGGATTCTTAACGATAACCTTCCTCTTTTCTCCACCTACAGCAGTCAGAAAACAGTTCACACTGCCCTCTCCCCCATCAGCAACCGGAATTTTAACAACCTCACACTCTGGAAAATGTTTCTTCACATTCTGCTCCATAATGCCACAAATCTGCGCAGAAGATAATGTTCCCTTAAATGAATCGGGGATTAAAACTACTTTCTTCAATTTGCTCACCTCCTAGTGGTTTATTGGGTACATTATACCATTTTTATAGATTTGATAAAAGATTTCCGTATACTTTCTATCGCATTTTTGCGTCTTATGGATAATTTTTTTCAATTAAAATCCTGCTGGGATTTTAATTGAAAACGGTACACAGATTGGTAACGATGTCAACAATGACTCGCTTGAAGAATTATACTGGACTACAGGTGTTGAACTTACACCTCCATTAGATAAGTTCGTAACAAATGCTGTAACAAATACCTTCTCTGTAGCAGACATTGAAAACCAGACTTATACAGGTGAAGAACTTACTCCTGCTGTAACGGTACAGGACGGAGAAACTGTTTTAACAGAAGGTGTTGATTACACTGTTTCCTGCACAACTTTAACAGGAGCAAAACTGCTGAAAAAAAAGAGCAAATAATACAGGTAAATCATTAATTAAGCTCTTCATTTAACGAAACTTTAAAAGGACATTCTATCTTAAAATTAAAAATTCATAGATAGGATGTCCTTTTTATTTTATCCCCATTGCTCTGACAAGGGTAAAGTGGTAAAGCGTTCAAAAATCCATGCCAGGGTTGACTTTTTGAATTGGTTAGTATAAAATCATTTGTATGTGTCAGTTATTATGCTTCATTAGCAAAAAAATCTGTAGATTGACAGCTCAAAAAAGAGTTGATAATCTTATATATGGCCGAAGGGAAAATCCCAGAAACCCAGTAAAATCAAGGGTTTGCGGCATGTGTCGTCATAGCTCAGCTGGATAGAGCACTCGCCTCCTAAGCGAGGGGTCGGAGGTTCAAATCCTCTTGGCGACGGGCTTCAAAGCGTTCGCTGTTAGCTAGATTAGCTGACAGCGAACGCTTTTCTTATTTTCTAATCACGTTCGTGACATTAAATTCCATTCAAAATGATCAAATTTCAGCTAACGCAAACCGGCAATACTGTTAAACATGGGTGGAGCTTGCTCTGTATGCGTACCCCTCTATATACCGAAACGCTCAGAGGCTGTTTTACAGTGGGGGAAAGGAAAAAATATCAAAAAACTGATGATTAATGGTGAGCTTGTGATAGAATGGAAAAAAGAGAAAAGCATAAAGGACGTAGTTGTGGAGAATATTTGTTATGATTAGAAAGTTGCTGAGCGAAGATATTGATAGAGTTGCTGACATATGGTTGAAGACAAATCTGAAAGCACATTATTTTATTTCCAATCAATACTGGAAAAGTAATTATGAATTAGTGAAAGAAATGATGTCACAATCCGAAGTCTATGTGTATGAAGATGATAAAATGATTCAAGGATTTGTAGGATTAAATGATGAATATATCGAAGGTATTTTTGTCTCTGATGAGATGCAGTCATGTGGCATAGGGAAGCTTTTATTGGATTATATTAAGGATAAAAAAGTTAGATTACAATTAAATGTATACCAGAATAATACCAGAGCAATTTCTTTTTACCAAAGAGAAGGGTTCATTATTCAATGTGAAGGTTTGGATGAAGCTACTGGCGAAAAAGAGTACACCATGCTATGGAAATAAAAATAGAAATCGGGATTTATGTCATTGACGTTAGCGACGAAAAAATTATAAGTTTCATGCATGAGGCATATGGAGGAAATAATGAATATAAGACAGTTCAGGGATTCTGATTTAGCACAGATGATAGCGATATGGAACGAGGTTGTTGAGGAAGGAATTGCCTTTCCACAAGAAGAACTTCTGACAATAGAAACAGGAAGAGATTTCTTTGGATTCCAGACCTATACGGCTGTAGCGGATGAGGACGATAAAATATACGGGCTTTATATTCTTCATCCGAACAATGTAGGAAGGTGCGGACATATCTGCAATGCGAGCTATGCCGTTGCGAGCGTTAGCAGAGGCCTTCATATTGGAGAAAAACTCGTGAAAGATTGTCTGGAGCAGGCAAAGATTCATGGGTACAAAGTTCTTCAGTTCAATGCTGTTGTAGAGTCAAATATACATGCAAGGCATCTCTATGAGAGATTAGGATTCAAGCAGCTTGGAATCATCCCAGATGGCTTTAGAATGAAAGATGGACACTACGAGAATATCTGTCCTTACTATACATATTTGTGTCCCATGCACATACAGACCACTTGTTTGGTGTGATATGGGTTGTTAGAATGATAGGACAACTTATGTGTCAAAACAAATATCAAGGAGTTCTAAAGGTGTATTGCCATGAAGGGCTGGAAGATATTATTCGTAGTATTTGTGGTATGGTATTGGCAGATAAAGTTACATCTTTGTTTGACGAGAGAATAATGTTTGTGAGCATCAAGGATGGAGAATGTTTTCAAGTTCTTGGTTGTGAATTGACAGCGTTTGATGTACGGTCAGATAAAATGAAACAATATGGATTCATTATGAACTATAATGGTGGTAAGAAAATAGTTTTTTGTGGAGACGAACCTTTAACAGAGACGATGGAAGAAATTGCGTCCAGATGTGATTGGCTATTGCATGAAGCATTTTGCTTGTATTCTGAAAGAGATATATTTAAACCATACGAGAAAGCACATAGTACAGTTAAGGATGCGTGTGAATTAGCGGAACGTTTAAAATGTAAAAACTTATTGCTATTCCATACAGAGGACAGCCATATTAACGAAAGGCAGATGTTATATAAAAAAGAAGGAATGAAGTATTTCTCTGGAATATTACATATTCCAAATGATAGAGAAATTATTGAACTATAGGAAAAGTTACCATTCTTGTTTCAGATGACTTTGAGACAATTGAGTTATAAAATACAGGTTTTATTTGACTTTGATATTGACTGGATTATTTGTATTCAGCTTAATTTATATCTACAAACTTGTTGACGAGGAAACGAGTTTGTGATATTTTGTTTCTTTGGAAACGAGGTGCGATTATGAAGGAATTACTTGTTTTGTTTGATGAATACCTAGAAAAACAGGATGTATTGTCGAAGCTTACAGAAGCAGAAAAACTCCACGATTTAGGATATTCAGAAATACATACGATAGTGGCTATCCAAGAATTAGAGGAAGCAAATGTAACTGCTATTGCGGAAAAAATGCATATGACAAAAGGTGCAATCAGTAAGATTATAAAAAGATTATCTTCTTTAGGCGCGATAGAAACATACCAAAAGCCGGATAATAAACAAAAAATCTTTTATTCTCTTACAGAAACAGGGATGGCATTATATGAGGAGCATGCTGAAAGGCATTCTTTATGGGTAAAACGTGATAAAGCATTCATAGACCAATATTCGCAAAACGATATTCAGACAATACAACAGTTTATGACAGATTTTAATTTGTACTTAGACAAGCAGATAAAGGAGCTAGAAGATAATGAAAAATAAAATCAGTACACTATTGCCAATTATAGCAGGTGCTTTATGGGGAAGCGTTGGTGTCTTTGTAAGGGGATTTACTAATGGAAATATTGACAATGTTTCTATACTTGTAATGAGAGTATTATTTGCAGCAATTATGATGTTTGTATTTATTGCTATAAAGGATAAATCTCTTTTAAAGATAAATCTGAAAGATGTCTGGGTATTTGCTTGTGGTGGAATAGTAGCAATGTTTGGTATGAATTTTTGCTATAACAATGCCATAAATTCTTTATCGTTATCTTTGGCAGGAGTACTTCTTGCACTTAGTCCTGTTTTTGTTATGTTTTTGGCGGCAATATTATTCAAGGAAAAAATTACTGCACGCAGTATTGTGTGTATGATATTTGCACTTATAGGATGTACAATGGCGAGTGGTGTGATAGGTGGAGGAGAAATAGCTTTTTCGACATCTGGTATCTTATTTGGTATTGCGGCAGCATTTTTTTATGGCTTAACAAGTATATTTTCAAAGATTGCTATGGAAAAGGGATATCATGCATTGACGATGACATTTTACAGTATGCTTATTCTAGCTATCGTTCTTCTGCCATTCGCGGATTGGAAGCTTGTTGGGGAATATGTGATGGTATCGCCCGCGAACAACATTATTTTTATTCTAATGCATTCGCTATGCACAGCAGTTCTTCCATATCTGCTATATAATTTAGCTTTGTCTAATGTTGATGCATCTCTTGCTTCAATACTTGTAGCAGGTGCAGAACCATCAGCTGCAATGATTTTTGGTATTATATTCTTTGCTGAAATGCCATCAGTAGTATCAATTTTGGGATTAGTTGTTACAATTGTTGCGTTGACTATACTTGTGATTAAACCTAATAACTAATTTTAAATTTGGTAGAAGCACGCACAAATTTCAGTTTGCCAGAGAAAGGTATGGTGAGCGAATGAGAATATTATACGAACTTTCATGGTTATGGGAGACGCTGGTCATTGCGCTTGCGGCTGCGGCTGTTTGCGTGGTTGGTGCCATGCTAATCTGTAAGGCAGTAAAGAAGAACCTCAGCAAAAAAACGGCGGCAGTTATCGGCGCAGCAGCGTTTGCGGGCGCTGTTTTGGCAGTCATTGTGATTGCCCGGACTCCGATGCCGCTTTGATTAAACGGGATGCTTGATTGCCTGTGCATAAGTACAACTTCCAGTTTGTGAAATTATAGAGTGTATGGATTCCAAATTCCATATGCTCTTTTTCTTTACTTAATTTCAGAAAAAATGCAGAAATCTAATGTTACGAATTTTTTACGAGTGGCATAAAAAAAAACTCGCAAGAAGACTCGTAAGAAAAAAAGTAAAAAAATTTGCTTTTGACCACTGTAAAACATGCTCTGAGCGTTTCGTTAGATGAAGGAATAATTTTTCTTTCATATTTCAAAGAAAAGAGGATAAAGAAATGTCAGAGAAAAGATGTTATACAGTTCAGGAGTTACAGGAAATCTTAGGAGTCAGCAGACCTACTATTTATAACCTTTTAAAGAAAAAGGAATTCCGGTGGATCCAGTTGGATGGCGGAAAGTATCGCATCTCTAAGAAGAGTTTCGATGACTGGCTCGATAACTTGGAACAGTAAAAAACAGGGTGTTGATCAGGCAGATTTTGTCTGCAATCGACATCCTAAATTTTTTTCTGGATTTGAGATATGATATAAGAAAAAAACATTGACACTAAAAAGACAGGAAGTGAAAAATAAATGGCAACAGCAATTATGAAGCAAAAAGAAGTTCCGGAAATGGGAAAGCTGCTGGGATTAAAAAAGACAGATTGATATTGGCTGGTGCACAAAAATGTTTTTGAATCAAAAGAGATTGCAGAAAAGAAAAGGAT
>JAIIAN010000183.1 GCA_022717655.1 Bacillota bacterium
CGACTTTGAGCGTGAGAAATCCGCCAGAGAAGATACCAAAGAGGGCATTCCCATCAGGCAGTTTTCCGATGCCTATCTGGAGACACTTGCGGTCTATCGCAAGATTGCAGACCACCTCTTATCCTGCGATACCCTGCTTTTTCATGGCTCGGTCATAGCTGTAGATGGCGAAGGCTATCTTTTTACAGCCAAAAGCGGTACCGGCAAGTCCACACATACACGACTGTGGAGAGAATATTTCGGGGAGCGTGCCGTCATGGTAAACGATGACAAGCCGCTTCTTCATATCACAGACTCCGGTGTGACAGCCTATGGCACACCCTGGGATGGCAAGCACAGATTAAGCACGAATACCGCAGTACCGTTAAAGGGCATCTGTATATTGACAAGAGACATCACAAATCATATCGAATCGGCAGAGCCACATGCCGTATATCCGCTTATCGTCCAGCAGACGAACAGAAGCCTGTCGGCAGATGGAATGAAGCAGACATTATCACTGATTGATCGGATGCTTAATGTAGTGCCGGTCTACCGGCTTGGCTGCAACATGGATATCGAGGCGGCAAGGGTGGCTTATGAAGGAATGAACAGACTTAAGAAACAGGAGGAATCTTAGATGAGATTAAAAGATACATTTATCACACACGACAGCGATGGAGAGCAGGTACTGATTGATGTAACCAGCTCATTTGCAGGAATTGTCAGAAGCAACAGGACAGCGGCATTTATCGTGGATTGTCTGAAGAAAGATACCACCAAAGAGCAGATCATTGAGGCAATGTATGAGAAATACGATGCTCCGAAGGATGTACTGCAAAAGGATGTGGAGTCAATCGTGGAGAAACTGCGTGGCATTGGAGCGATAGAGGAATGAACAGATTATCTTTTGAGGAATATCTACGGAAATATCATACTCTCACATACAAAAATGTAGGAGTGAGTATGCTGCCGCTGTTAAAGCAGGGACGGGATTCTTTTACGTTGCGTGAGGTGAAACAGGGCGAAAGCTGTAAGTTATGGGATGTCGTGTTGTATAAAAGAGGCACAGACCAATATGTGCTTCACAGAATTATCAAGGTATATGAAGATTCCTATGATATCCTTGGCGATAACTGCATTGGGATAGAGCGTGGAGTACCAAAGACATATGTTCTTGGTGTTATGACAGACTTTACCCACAAAGGAAATCAGTACAAGACCGGTGACATAAGATACCGATTGTATGTGTGGCTGTGGTGCAGACCATATAAGCTGCGGATATTTTTAAAGAAGATCAGAATGAGGTTACAATCTGTTTTGAGAAAAAGAGAGAAAAATGAATCGAAGTTGGTGTGATTATTTATGAGAAAGACGAATAAATCCGCCCTGCACTTTATCAACGAGGTCGCAGGCAAAAGCAGATTATATATCATATTTCTGCTGCTGGTGCAGATGGTACTTGGCATCAGCAGTGTTTTTTATGCTCTGCTCCTGCGTGGACTGATTGATGGTGCAGTGGCACATGACAGCAAAAAAATGCTGACCTTCTGCGTCCTCTTTGCAGCACTTGTGGTTGGGCAGATTGCACTCCGGGCAGTTCTTCGGTTCTTGGAAGAATACGCTAAGGCAACCTATGAGAATGCATTCAAAAGCAGGCTGTTTGCAGGGCTTCTTACACACAATTACGGAGCAGTCACCGCAACCCATTCCGGTGAGTGGATGAACCGCCTGACATCAGATACTGTTGTCGTGTCAGAGGGACTTGCCACGATTGTTCCGGGCGTAGCCGGAATGGTAACGAAGATGGCAGGAGCACTTGTGGTAATCCTTATTATGGAACCGAGGTTTGCCTATATCCTTGTGCCTGGCGGAATACTTCTGGTGCTGCTTACTTATATTTTCAGAAAGCAGCTAAAGAAGCTGCACAAGCAGATGCAGGAAAAGGATGGATTTGTCCGTATCTTCTTGCAGGAGCATCTTGGCAGTCTGATGATCGTCAAAGCATTTGGCAAGGAAGCGGACAGTCTTACTGAGGCTGAAAGCCACATGAGTGAGCACAAGAAAGCCCGCATGAGTAAGAATCATTTTTCCAATGTCTGCAATATCGGCTTTGGAGCAGTTATGAACGGAGCCTATGTTCTTGGAGCTGTCTATGGGGCATTCGGTATCTACAATGGCACTATGACCTACGGTACATTCATGGCGATGCTTCAGCTTATCAGCCAGATACAGAATCCGTTTGCCAATATCACAGGCTATCTGCCGAAGTATTTTGCGATGCTTGCGAGTGCGGAGAGGCTGATGGAGATTGAGGCGTATGAAAAGGATGAAGTAAAATATATTCCGGATAACAGCACCTTCGGCTTGTCCCATGTGGATTTTACATACCTTCCGCCGGTCATTACCGAGGGGGACACGATCATGCCAATCGTATTAAAGGATTACAGCTTAGAGATACGAAAGGGCGAGTTTGTGGCATTTACCGGTCCGAGTGGCTGTGGCAAGAGTACTGTGTTAAAGCTTCTGATGGGCTTGTATATAGTGGATGCCGGAGAGGTCTATGGGTGCAGGCGGAATTTGTTTGCTTATGTACCACAGGGCAACCAGCTTATGAGCGGAAGCATCCGGGATATCATTACATTTTCTGATAAAGACAAGAGCGGCGATGAATCGGGTATTTACAGAGCCTTACGGATTGCCTGTGCGGATGGTTTTATCGCAGAGCTGGAACAGGGCATAGATACACTTCTTGGCGAGCGGGGCTTAGGACTTTCTGAAGGACAGATGCAGAGACTTGCGATTGCAAGAGCTATTTATTCCGACCGACCGGTACTTCTTTTGGATGAAGCTACAAGTGCACTGGATGCCGGGACAGAAGAAGCAGTGCTTTGGAACCTTCGCAGCATGACAGATAAGACAGTGATTATTGTAACCCACCGTCCGGCAGCACTTAAGCTGTGTGACAGGCAGATTGAATTTGGAGAGAAAGATGGAAAAAACTAATACAGAATATATAAATCAGATTGCCTATGACATGATTTATCTGGCTTCATTTGGAGTTAACAGTAAGTGTAAACCGGATGAAAAATGTCTGGAGCGTTATCGCACAAATGAGCAAAACAGAAAAGAGCTTTTTCGCATGAGTGCAAAGCATTTCATAGATGCACTTGTGGGAACAACCTTAAAGCGGGCAGGAGTTGTATTGCCAAAATACTGGGAAGAGCGCATGGTAAAGGCTGTCCGCAAGGTTCTTCTCTTTGATGCAGAGCGTAAGAAGCTGTGTGCATGGATGGACAGCGAGCATATCTGGTATCTGCCGTTAAAGGGAATTGTTTTAAAGGAGTATTATCCGTCAGTCGGAATGCGGCAGATGTCGGACAATGATATTTTATTTGATGCAGATGCATGGGAGCGTGTGGAGAAGCATATGCTTTCCGAAGGCTATGAGGCAGAGTCTGTAGGCAAGGGAAACCATGATGTCTACCAAAAGGCACCGGTCTATAACTTTGAGATGCACCGCTCACTCTATGGCAGGGGACATGATGAAAGATGGGTGGAGTATTACAGCGATATAAAGAATCGTCTGCTTTCTGACAAGCCGGAGGGCAGCTGCGGATATCATATGAGTGATGAGGATTTTTATATTTACATCACAAGTCATGCCTATAAGCATTACAGCGGAAGTGGAACAGGTATTCGTACCTTGTTGGATTTCTATGCATATCTTAAAGCAAAGGAAGAATCACTTGATTTTGACTATATCAAGGCAGAGTGCAGAAAGCTTGGAATCAACGATTTTGAGAAACGCAACCGCAGACTCTGCTGGAAAGTGTTTTCATCACAGCAGATATATGACAGAGTTGCTTTCGAACAATCTCTGTCGGCTGATGAGATGGAGATGCTAAAGTATTACCTTTCTTCCGGTGTGTATGGAACCTTTGAGCGGATGGTCGCAAACCGCATGGAGAAGCAGACAAAAGCAGATGGAAAGAAGAATCTGTCAAAGCTTAGTTATTATCGGCATAGAGTATTTCCGGGAATGGAGCTGTATGAAAATTATCCGTTATTGGTAAAGCATAAGTTTCTGATACCGGCATATTGGTTTTACCGGATTGTGCGTATGCTCTTTAGTAAAAAGCGCAGAAATTATATGCTGCGTGAAGTAAAGGCAGTTAAGAAGGTTTAAAACAGTTGAACAAAACTCATAAAACTATATAAATATAGATTGAGTTTTATAGGATATTGGTATAGAATAATATTAAAAGGAGATGATATTTTGAGTGAATATTATTCTATACATAAATTTTCAAAAATGATAGGCGTATCTGCTCAGACCTTACGAAACTGGGATGCAAATGGAAAACTTCATCCGCATCATACGACAGCAAGTGGCTACAGATATTATTCGGATGAACAGCTTAACCAAGTATTGGATGTAAAGCCTGAAAATAGAATTACAATTGGATATTGTCGTGTTTCCAGTTTGAAACAAAAGGATGATTTGGAACGACAGATTGAGTGTGTAAGGACATATCTTATAGCAAAAGGACAGCCATTTGAGATCATAAGTGATATCGGCTCTGGTATAAACTATAAGAAAAAAGGGCTTCAGGAACTGATAAAACGTATTTCTCAAAATCAGGTAGGAAAGGTTGTTGTTTTGTATAAAGACAGGCTTTTACGATTTGGATTTGAATTAGTAGAGTATATGGCTTCGCTTTATAACTGTGAGATTGAGATTATAGATTATACTGAAAAATCGGAACAGCAGGAGCTAGTGGAAGATTTGGTTCAAATAATTACAGCATTTAGTTGTAGATTACAAGGAAAACGAGCAAATAAAGCCAGAAAACTTGTTCAAGAACTGATACGGGAGGAAGAAACGAATGGTAAAAGCCATAAAAGTAATGTTGATACCAAATAACATACAGAAAACGAAAATGTTCCAGTACGCAGGTGCTTCAAGATTTGCTTATAACTGGGCTTTAGCCAGGGAAAAAGAGAGCTATGAAAAAGAGGGCAGATTTCTTTCAGACTCAGAACTTAGAAAAGAATTTACAAGACTTAGAAATTCGGATGAATATGCATGGCTGCGGAATATTTCGAACAATGTAACCAAACAGACAATTAAGGATGCTTGTACGGCTTATAAAAACTTTTTCAAAGGATTACAAAACTATCCAAGGTTTAAGTCAAAAAAGAAATCAACACCGAAGTTCTATCAGGACAACATGAAGATACGGTTTTGTGATACCCATGTTAAGTTTGAGGGTTTTGCTGTTTCTAAAAAGAAGAATAAGCAAAAACGAAACTGGGTAAGGCTTGCAGAACGTGGTCGTATTCCTACAGATGCCAAATACAGGAATCCAAGAATCTCTTTTGATGGATTGAATTGGTGGATTAGTGTATGTGTGGAAGTTCTGGACTGTAAAAAAAGATTAAAGGATGATGGAATTGGGATTGATTTAGGAATTAAAGACCTGGCGATATGTTCAGATACTACGAAGTATAAGAATATCAATAAAAGCCAAACCGTAAAGAAACTGGAGAAACGCAGGCGCAGATTACAACGCAACGTATCTCGCAAATATGAACAAAATAAAGAGAAAGGAAAATACTGTAAAACAAATAATATAGTTAAGAAAGAAAAACTTTTGTTAAAAGTAAATCACAGATTAACAAATATTCGTAAGAATTATTTACATCAAACCACATCGGAAATCGTAAATCGAAAACCAAGATTTAT
>JAIIAN010000184.1 GCA_022717655.1 Bacillota bacterium
GTCGATATGATTCCGGCGAATCTTTTACTTGGTGAAAAATGTGTGCTGGCAGATTATGAATGGGTCTTTTTCTTTGAAATTCCATTAGAGTTTATCTATGCGAGAAGCGTTTTTTTGCAGGAAGCGGTTTGTAACCTGGATAAAAAGCAGTTAGAAGAATTGTATGCAATTGGTCGTGTAGATATGGAAGAGGTTCCGGTTTATTATCAGATGGAAGTGAATTTTCAGGAATATGTGGCTGGAAAAGGCGAAAAATACGCACTGTCTCATCTATATCAGAAAATGCACTGTAAATCTTATCCGGTCAGTGAATGGGACTATAAGAGCCAGTTCTTTTCTATCTGCATTGAGGGATTTGCAGGAGATAAATGGGAAGAAATCAGTTATGAAGAAACCATTCATTCGGAAATTCAAAAGAACATTAAGTTAGATGAACAAAAAAAATATACCAGACTTCGAATAAAACCAGTAGGTTCAAAAAGTATTATTAAAATAAAAAAACTGGTTGGAAAAAAAGAAAAACAGGAAGTAGACTTGAAGTTCTCTCATAATGCTAAACTCGTGATTATTGATGATTATTATTTCTTAGAACCACCGGTGCTTGAAATTGCACTTGATGGATGTGAGGAGGTAGAATTCGATTATTTTATCTATCGCAAAAATGATGGTGTCATTGACCAGATAGTGACATTCATTCAAAACGAGAAAGCATTAAAAGATGAGGTACAGATGCTGACCGAAAAAAGTGCTGCACAGGAAAAACGGATAGGAGAGCTTGGAAAAGAAGTAAATGTGTTACAGGCAACCGTAGAGTATCAGGCAGAAAAAATCCGACAGCTTGAAAATTTAAAAGTCTATAAGATGTATCAAAAAGTACGTAAAATAGTGAAAAGGGGTAATTGATGTATGGACGTATCCATTGTAATTCCTACTAAGAATGCAGGTCCTTTATTTGAAAAAGTGCTGGATATGATATTTTCCCAGAAAACCATTTATGAATATGAGGTTATCTGTGTGGATTCCGGTTCAAAAGATCAGACACTTGAGGTAATTAAAAAATATCCGTGCAAATTATATCAGATTCCGGCATCAGAATTTGGACATGGAAAAACCAGAAATTACGGGGCTTCTAAGGGAACAGGAACTTATATTGTATTTATTACACAGGATGCACTTCCTGCAACGGACACCTGGCTTCAGAATTTTATTGATGCCATGAAAAAAGACCCGGAAGTGGTGGGTGGATTTGGAATCCATTATCCTTATCCAGGCTGTAATTTTATAGATAAGAGAGATATTGAAGGATTATTTCAGGGATTTGGTTCTGATAATACGATTTTTTATATGGAAGATAAGGAACGCTATGAAAGAGAAGAAGGATATCGACATGTACTTGCTTTCTTCTCAGATAATAATTCCTGTGTCAGAAGAGATGTATTTGAACAGCATCCTTATGATGATGTTAATTTTGCAGAGGATCAGATTTGGGCGAGAAAGATGATCGAGTTGGGTTATAAAAAAGTATACTGCCCGTTTGCACCGGTTTATCATTCTCACAACTTTAAATTAAGTACTTACTTTGCAAGATATTATGATGAATATAAAGGTCTCTATGAAATTCATCAGTATATGATGGCACAGCATTTTCGACAGCTCCCACGTCTCTGGGTGCGTCAGGTCAGAGGAGACTGTGCTTACATCCGTCAACAGCCGATCGGAAAGAAAACAAAAATCAAATGGGCTATTTACTCCGCATTTCGTAATTTCGACCGTTTTGTCGGGGGGACACTTGGCGGAAAGTACCATACTTATTCGGAAGCAAAACAGAAATTTCTGGACAAACATATTTCACAGCAGTACAGACAAAGAAAGGCTTAACTGGTCTTAGGTGAGAAAGGAAAAAAGAATGAGCGATAATGTAGTAGAAAGAGGAATGAGATATTTAAAGAATAATGGCGTGAAAGCAACATTAAAACGTATGAAAAACGGACCTGCACCGATTCCGCCAAAGAACAATCTGCTTGGATTTTATAATTTTGTAGTCAATACAGAAGAAATTCCATTTGATAAAAAGGCGTATGAAGAGGCAAAGAAATCTGGAAAAATCACATTAAACTGGGTCATTCCGGAAATGAGTCCGGGTTCAGGCGGACATACCACAATTTTCCGTTTTGTATCAAATTTGGAAAAATTAGGTTTTCACAGCAAAATTTATCTGTATATGTCTCCGACATTTAAAGATAATGAGTCCATCCGCAGTTTCTTAAAACAGCATTTCCCACTGTTAGATGAGAGAGTAGAAGTTTACTGTGATGTATCTCAGATGGGATTTGCACACGGTACAGTTGCAACTGCATGGACCACTGCTTACTATGTCAGAAGATTTAATAATACCATTTCTAAGTTTTATTTTGTACAGGACTTTGAGCCGTATTTCTATGCACATGGTTCAGAATATGAGTTTGCAGAAAATACTTATAAAATGGGATTTCGTGGAATTACTGCCGGTGACTGGTTAAAAGATGTAATGAGAAACGATTATGGCATGACTGCAGATAGTTTCTTATTCTCTTACGATGACAAGATTTACAAACCAAAAGAAAAAACAGATGACAAACCGAGAGTATTCTTCTATGCAAGACCGGTTACTCCAAGACGTGACTTTGAGCTTGGTATGCTGGCAATCAATGAATTATGGAAGAAAATGCCGGACTTAGAGGTTATTTTTGCAGGATGGGATGTCAGCAACTATGAAATTCCATTCCCACATCAGAATCTTGGAACTGTAACACCACAGGTACTTGCAGATTCTTATGTAAAATGTGATATGTGTCTGATTATTTCAAACACAAACCTGTCCCTGCTGCCACTTGAAGTTATGGCTTGTAACTCTGTTGCAGTCTGCTCGAAAGGAGAAAACAGCACCTGGCTTGTCAATGAAGAAAATTCTATCTTAGTAGATTATGACCCGAATCAGATTGCAGATACAATGGAAGATTACTTCAAACACCCGGAAAAATTAGCTTCAATCCGTAAAAAAGGTCTGGAATTTGCAAAAAATACTTCATGGGAAAGAGAAGCAGAAAAAGTAAAAGAGGCAATTCTTAGAGGAATTCATGAAGATGAGCAGAAAATTCAAAAATAAACAGAAACTTGGACGGACAGTCTGCATGATTTTTGCCCTGCTTCTGGTATTTGGAATTTATCTGGCATGGGCCTGCAGTCAGAGGCATAATTTTTCACCCGATGAAGGGATGCGTTCCCGAATCGTGCAGTATATCTATGAGCATGGAAAACTGCCGCACGGTGGAGACCCCGAGATAAGAGATGAAGATTGGGGAATTTCGTATGCGTTTAATCCGATTTTAAGTTACATGATTTCTGCATTGTTTATGAAGATTACTTCATTTTTCACGACAGATGAGTGGGCACTGTTGATTTCTGCAAGAATGGTTAATGTTCTATTCGGAACAGCGTCAGCGTATTGTATTTTTAAAATCGGAGAAGCATTATTCAAAAAAGGAGAAAGGGTGATGTTCTTTTTCCTTTGTACCCTGCTTCCCGGTGCTGCAATTTTATATACTTATATCAATTGTGACGGACTTGCTTTATTTTCTTCATCCTTTATCATTTATATGTGGGTGAGGGCAATGAATGAGGGCTGGACAAAGAAGAACAGTATTTTGCTTGGAGTTGCATTATCACTTTGTGCGCTTTCTTATTATGATGCTTATGGTTATGCACTGTGCAGTATTTTATTCTTTGTCGTTTCCTCTCTTGGATATGGGAAAAAGAAACCAGATTTTAAATTGATGTTCAAACGAGGACTGTTAATTACAGCAGTTGTGGCAGCGCTTGCCGGATGGTGGTTTGTAAGAAACTATATCATCTATGATGGGGATTTTCTTGCAAGAAAAACCATGCATGAGTATGCTATCAAATATGCAAAGCCAAAGTTTAATCCGAAAAATATAACTACATTTAAAGAATATCCGGAGGCAAATATTTTATCCATGTTGAAATATCATTCGCCTGGTTTTAAATATCGCTGGGTAGGAATGGTAGTCTATGGAATCGTAGGAATTTTTGGATATAATCAGATTTTTCTTGGGAAAAAGGTGTATTATCCTTATTTTGCGCTTATTCTTGTCGGACTGATATTTGTAATTTGGAAAGCAAGAGATATTTTCTATCTAAAACGAGAGCAGGTCATGCTTGAGAAGAAAATCAATGAAGAAGAAACCGTAGAACAGGTATTAATCCGCCAGAAAGGAATTCGTCCACAGGGCTTGTTCCATCTGTGTCTGCTGCTTGGAATGGTGATTCCAAATATTTTGAATTTATATTATTCCTATACTTCAGATTATCAGCCACAGGGACGTTACAGCATGCCGATGTTAGTTCCGATGATGTATTTTGTAACGATGGGATATTCAAGAGTCGCAGACCGTTTTATCAAAAATCAAAAATTAAAACAGTTTTGTTATTATCTGGTTTCGGCGGGAATTATTTTTGTCGCACTGTTTTTATGGGTAAGGATTCTTTATCCTTTATATATTCGGAATTATAATGGTCTGCATTAATGTATTCCGGGAATTTTTCGCTAGACAGATTCTGGGGGTGCATCATTAATCATAAGGAGGAAGGATATGCCAAATTGGAACAATCTTACATCAAAGGTGATTCAGACGATAGAAGCAGACGGAATTTTGGGGTTTGGAAAATGCGGTGGCAGATATTTAAAAAAACGGTTGGGAGCTTTAGCAAAAAAAGAGTCAGAACCGGTTTTTAAAGACGTGCTGTTTATTGATGGATGTGGAACGGTACTGCCACATCCGTCAAGATATCGGGTCAGCCATCAAAGAGAACAGCTGTTATCTTATGGAATTACATCAGACCAGGTGTACTTTGCGGATTTGGATTTGAGACAGATTGGCTGGTACAATGTGTTTGTATTTTTTCGCTGTCCCCTGAATGAGACAACAAGAAAATTTGTAGAATTGGCGAAAACTTATCGAAAAACCGTCTTGTATGATATTGATGACCTGGTATTTGATACAAAGTATACCGATACCATTCCTTATGTAACTGCGCTTGAAAAAGAAGAAAGAGAAGCCTATGATGAGAATGTTCGGGCGTATGGACAGCTCCTTGACTTATGTCAGGGGGCTGTTACCACTACAGGGGAATTATCAGAGGCATTAAAACTGCATGGAAAAGACGTCTGTATTAATCGAAATCGGGCTTCCGAAGAAATGATGCAGATTTCTGAAACCGCATTAAATCAAAAAACAGAGCATGGAGAAGTCGTACGCTTAGGCTATTTTAGTGGAAGCATTACGCATAATCCGGATATTGAAATGCTGCTCCCGGTGCTCTTAACGTTAATGAGACAATATAAAAATCTGGAATTTGTCAGTGTGGGAGAACTGAAAATTCCGGAAGAGCTAAAAGAATTTGCAGACCGAATCAAGATTTATCCATTTACAGACTGGAAAAATCTTCCGAAATTGATTTCCGATGTAGATATTAATCTGGCACCACTGGAAGATACGATTTTTAACCGTGCAAAATCAGAAAATAAATGGGTGGAAGCTTCTTTAGTGCAGGTGGTAACTGTGGCTTCTGACCTGGGAGCATTTCGAGATACGATTGAAAATCAAAAGACAGGATTTTTATGTAAGGATTTAAA
>JAIIAN010000185.1 GCA_022717655.1 Bacillota bacterium
TAGGAGGAATGCAAAATGGTAAAAGCAGTAGTAGGGGCTAACTGGGGAGATGAAGGTAAAGGTAAAATTACCGATATGCTGGCTCAGGAATCCGATATTATCGTAAGATTCCAGGGTGGTGCCAATGCTGGCCATACAATTGTAAACAATTACGGAAAGTTTGCACTTCATACTCTTCCGTCAGGTGTGTTTTATGACCACACTACCAGCGTCATCGGTAACGGTGTAGCGCTTAACATCCCAGTACTGTTTAAAGAGATTCAGTCAATTGTGGAAAAGGGTGTTCCGATGCCGAAGATTAAAGTATCTGACCGCGCACAGATGGTAATGTCCTATCACATCAAATTTGATGAGTATGAGGAAGAACGTCTGGCAGGAAAATCTTTTGGTTCTACAAAGTCAGGAATCGCGCCGTTTTATTCAGATAAATATGCAAAAATAGGTTTTCAGGTAAGTGAGCTTTTTGAAGATGAAGCAGTACTCAGGGAAAAAGTAGAACGTGTCTGTGTAACAAAAAACGTACTTCTTGAGAATCTGTATCATAAACCGGCTTTAAACCCTGATGATATCATGGAAGAATTAAAACAGTACAAAGAAATGGTAGCACCTTATGTGTGTGATGTTTCTTTATACCTTTGGAATTCATTAAAAGAAGGAAAAGAAATTCTTTTAGAGGGACAGTTAGGTTCATTAAAAGACCCAGACCACGGAATTTATCCAATGGTTACTTCTTCTTCTACACTTGCAGCTTACGGTGCAGTAGGAGCAGGTATCCCGCCTTATGAAATCAAAAAAATTATTACAGTCTGCAAAGCATATTCCAGTGCAGTAGGAGCAGGCGCATTTGTATCTGAAATCTTCGGAGACGAGGCAGATGAATTAAGAAAACGTGGCGGTGATGGCGGAGAATTTGGCGCTACAACAGGACGTCCAAGACGTATGGGATGGTTTGACTGTGTGGCTTCTAAATACGGATGCCGTATGCAGGGAACAACAGACGTAGCATTTACTGTTTTAGATGTACTTGGATACCTTGATGAAATTCCGGTTTGCGTAGCTTACGATATTGATGGAGAAATCACGACAGAATTCCCAACAACCGCATTACTTGAAAAAGCAAAACCGGTAATTGAGACATTACCAGGCTGGAAATGCGATATTCGTGGAATTAAAAACTACGAAGACCTTCCGGAAAATTGTAGAAAATACATTGAATTTGTGGAAGAAAAGATTGGATTCCCGATTACAATGGTTTCTAATGGACCGAGCAGAGACGATATTATTTACAGAAATAAATAAGATTTGATTTAAAACAGGATAAAGGACCCCTAAGTCGTTACAAAAGAATGACTCAGGGGTCTTTGTCTGGAAAAAAATAAAAACAAAGTAGCGTATAGGAGATTTAAGCTTATGAAATATGATGTAATTATTATTGGTGCAGGACCAGGTGGAATTTTCTCTGCTTATGAACTGCTTGAACAGAATAAAGACTTGAAAATTGCGGTATTTGAGGCAGGCGCACCACTTGAAAAACGCCGCTGTCCGATTGATGGTGATAAAGTAAAAACCTGTATTAAATGTAAAACCTGTGCAATCATGAGTGGATTTGGTGGAGCAGGTGCATTTTCTGATGGAAAATACAATATCACAAATGATTTCGGTGGTACTCTTTACGAACACATCGGAAAGAAAAAATCACTGGAATTAATGCGTTACGTGGATGATTTGAATGTAAAATTCGGTGGCGGAGAAACAAAAATGTATTCTACTGCCGGAACAAAATTTAAAAAACTCTGTCTGCAGAATAAGTTAAACCTGTTAGATGCATCTGTACGTCACTTGGGAACAGATATCAACTATATTGTACTGGAAAATATTTATCAGGAATTAAAAGACAAAGTAGAATTCCGCTTCTTCTATCCGGTCAGCCGTCTGGAAATGCTGGAAGATGGATATCGTGTGTTCCACGAAGAAGAATATGATGATTGTGATAAATGTATCGTTTCTGTTGGACGAAGCGGAAGTAAGTGGATGGAATCTGTCTGTAAAGACCTTGATATCCCGACAAAATCAAATCGTGTAGACTTGGGTGTCCGTGTGGAACTTCCGGCTGTTATCTTCTCTCATCTGACTGATGAACTTTATGAAAGCAAGATTGTATACCGTACAGAAAAATTTGAAGATAATGTGCGTACCTTCTGTATGAATCCGTACGGAATCGTTGTGAATGAAAATACCAACGGAATTGTTACCGCAAATGGTCACAGCTATGAAGATCCTGAAAAACAGACTGAAAATACCAACTTTGCCCTTTTAGTATCCAAACACTTTTCTGAGCCGTTCAAAGACAGTAATGGATATGGCGAAAGTATCGCAAGACTCTCCAACATGCTTGGAGGCGGTGTTATCGTACAGCGTTTTGGAGACTTAGTAAGAGGACGAAGAAGTACTGTGACACGTGTGGAAGAAGGACTGGTACGCCCGACTCTTGCAGCAACACCTGGAGATTTGAGCCTTGTGCTTCCAAAACGTATCTTAGATGGTATTATCGAAATGATTTATGCACTGGATAAGATTGCACCAGGTACTGCAAATGATGATACTCTGCTTTACGGTGTAGAAGTAAAATTCTATAACATGGAAGTAGATATCGATGAAAATCTGGAAACCAAATACAAAGGTCTGTATGTGATTGGTGATGGAAGTGGTGTGACTCATTCTCTGTCACATGCATCCGCAAGTGGTATCTATGTTGCAAGACATATCACAGAGTAAATAGAATTACGATTCTAAAATATCGAGAATACTTTCTTCAAAAACAAATTGGTTTTCTTTACGGATTTTTTTATAGGCAGATGGCGGGAGCGGTGACTCCGCTCTGCCTATTTCTATTGTCAGGCTTGGAATGTTTTGTTTTAAAAGTGCCCAGTCTTTATAGCCCGCAGGGTCAAGTTCTTCATAATTGTCATCGGGGGTATAGCCGGTAATGGAAGAAATTCTTTTGGCAAAGGACTGTGTTTTTTTGGCAAGTTCTCCACGCTGTCCAAATGACCAGTAAATCACAGCACCGGAAGAGTGATAACTGATAGTCCGGTCAAATTTTTCTTTTAAGGTTAGTTGAATCAGTGTATCTGCTTCTAAGGTACATCCAGCTGACGGACCTTTATAATGTTCACTTGCCGGTTTTTGTACTCCATCGTAATAACTTTCCCAGAGCGCATCAAAATTTCGGTTCACATCAATGCCTTCTGCATTGGATTTCCAGTATTTAAAATACTGTTTCCAAGGCATCCGTGCTCGTTCTCTTCTTGCAATTTCCCATACCCGCCTGCGGTTTTCCTCTTTATTTAGAGCATCGGGACCCATCTGGCTGATTGTTATGCCGTCGGGATTAACCATGGGAAGAAGAAAGAGTGAGCAGGTATCAAAAAAAGTCTGATAAGAATAGCCACGATAAGTCTGTTTTTCTAAGATGGCTCTTGCAAATGAGGCAGTCAAATCCATGACAAGCTGACAGGTCATATATTCTCTTCCGTGAATCCCCGCAGAAATTAGAATTTTGTGTCTGGCATTGGGATTTCCGATTTGTGCCTGAAAAATTTCCCGACCGTCGATTGTACGTGCTAGAGTGGTGATTTGTACAATTTTCTCAAAAATTCTTGAATAAATATGTAAATCATTTTTTAAGTCTTGATAAGAATAGCCGGAAAATTGTAGAATCTGTCGATTTTCTCTGATATTTCGAGCATTAATGTCCATTGACGGAAACTCCTGAACTCTTTATAATTAAAGATATTCAAAAAAGGGAGGTTTCAGACGTGAAGAAGCTAAAACAATTGCTTGCTCTTTTAGTCGTCATACTGCTTCTTGGTTTATATGCACTTACCCTTGTATTTGCTCTGATGAAAAGCCCTGCGGCACAGGATTTACTTCTGGCATCTTTGTACGCAACCGTAATTCTTCCGGTTCTTATCTATGCCATTTTGCTCGTCTATAAATGGAGAAAACCGGATGATAAAATACCAAAGATTGACGAAAAACATGCAAAAGTAAATACCATTATTTTTGATTTGGGAAAGGTTCTTGTTGATTATGACTGGCAGGATTATTTAAAATCCATGGCATTCGATGATGATGCGATTGAGGCAGTCGGGGATGCGATGTTTGCCAGCGATGACTGGGTGGAAGCAGACCGTGGAGTCCGCACAGAAGAAGAAATTTTACAGTCTTTTATTGACAATGACCCTGAATACGAAAAGCAGATTCGTGATGCGTTTGATGATATGGGATTTACAATCCATACATTTTCGTATACAAGAACCTGGCTGAAATACCTGAAACGACGAGGATATAAACTTTATTATCTCTCGAATTTTTCAAAACCTCTCTTTGAACGGTGCACGCAGGAGATGGAATTTTTAAATCTGATGGATGGCGGTTATATGTCATGGGAAGTGCAGATGATAAAACCGGAAGCGCAGTTTTATCAAAAACTGTTAAAAGATTTTAAGATTGAGCCATCAAAAGCAGTATTTTTGGATGACGTGATGGAAAATATTGCAGAGGCAAGAGCACAGGGATTAAATGCAGTTCATTTTACAAACAAGAAAGAAGCAATTTGTGCATTAAAAGACGACTTTGGTGTAGAATAACAAAAAAGCAATCCGAAAACTCGGGTTGCTTTTTTGTTTTATCTATCTTAATTGAAAAGGAGAGAGCATTATTTATCGAATGGAAAATGCAGAAGCCGGAGAGTAAGAACCACTCTGCTGTCTGTCATTGGAGTTTCCATTTCCGTTTGGCTGACTGGAGCTGTCAGAAGCAGTATCGGATTTTGTTCCTAAAGTGATGGAAACAGTTTTTTCTTTGTAGCTGTCACCATCCGGTACTTCAAGTGTTACTTCTACAGTTTCACCGGCTTCATAGTACTGCAGTAAATCCTGAAGGCTTTCGATATCAGTAACGGATTTTCCGTCGAATTTTGTGATAACAGAACCGGAAGTGATGCCGGCTTTGTCAGCTGCGCTGTCAGAAGTTACTTCAGATACATAGATACCTTCCGGAAGTCCATATTTATCCTGAACATCACTGGTTACATTGATTCCTTTGATACCGATAGTACCCTGTTTGTCAGAATCTACTTTTGTTCTTGTTGTCTGGTTCATCAGATTATCGATGATATCAGAAACTCTGGAAATCGGGATTGCATAGCCCATACCTTCTACGGAACTGGAAGCTACCTTGACGGAGTTGATACCGATCAGTTCACCGTTCATGTTCAGAAGCGCACCACCTGAGTTACCAGGGTTAATGGCTGCATCTGTCTGGATCAGTTTGTTCGTAATGGACGTACCATCATCGTTGGTAACACTGACCTCTCTGTTGAGGGCACTGATGATACCTGTTGTAACGGACTGGCCATAGCCAAGTGCGTTACCAATGGCAACAACCTCCTGACCAAGCTGCAGGCTGGAAGAATCGCCAATTGTAGCAACCTTGATCTGTGATTTCATCTCATCTGTGATATCACTCAGTGCAACGGAGATAACAGCCAGATCCTTATCGGAATCATAGCCTTTTAACTTGGCACTGACTAAGGAAGGATTATCACTGTCTTCATCATAGCTGAAGACTACACTTAATTCATTGCTGCCGGATACTACATGATAG
>JAIIAN010000186.1 GCA_022717655.1 Bacillota bacterium
GCCGTGGGCAATCCGGATTTATCAGACAGAAGAAGATGGATATGGGTTAGGAGAAAAAAAGGATGAACATTAAACGAGCAAAAAATGAAATTAAAGATGCAATTGAAGCCTATCTTTTAAAAGATGAGTATGGGAATTATCTGATTCCGGAAATCCGGCAAAGACCGCTTCTTCTTATCGGACCTCCAGGAATCGGAAAAACACAGATTATGGAACAGATTGCAAGAGAGACAAAGATTAATCTGGTTTCTTATACAATTACACATCATACCAGACAAAGTGCAGTCGGGCTTCCATTTATCAAAGAAAAAGTGTACGATAACAAAACTTATTCCGTTACGGAATATACGATGAGTGAAATTATTGCGTCTGTCTATGAACAGATAGAAAAGACAGGAATCAAAGAGGGAATCTTATTTATTGATGAGATTAACTGCGTATCGGAGACACTTGCACCGACCATGCTTCAGTTTTTACAGTGTAAGACCTTTGGAAATCAGGCAGTTCCAAAAGGCTGGGTGATTGTGGCAGCGGGAAATCCGTCGGAATATAATAAATCCGTGCGGGAATTTGATGTGGTTACCTTAGATAGAATCCGCAGAATTGATGTAGAGGAAGATTTTCAAGTCTGGAAGGAATATGCTTATCAGGCAGGAATTCATCCGGCAATTTTAGCTTATCTTGAGATTCATAAACAAAACTTTTATCGGATGGAAACGAGTGTAGATGGACGTTTGTTTGTGACAGCAAGGGGATGGGAAGATTTGTCTCAATTTTTATATGCTTATGAGCGTCTGGGAAAACGGGCAGACCGTGAAGTAATTGGACAATATCTGCAGTACTGGAAAATCGCAAAAGATTTTGCAAATTATCTGGAACTTTTTGAAAAATACAAAACCGATTATCAGATTGAGGCAGTTTTGGAAGGACGATTTGAAAAGTTTACAGTGGATAAACTAAAAATTGCTTCGTTTGATGAAAAGCTCAGCGTAGTGGGATTGTTAATCGGTCATCTCGGAAAAGAATTTTATACTTATTATGAGAATGATTTGTTTGTCACAGAGCTGTTTGAACGGTTAAAAAAATTAAAACAGGAACTGGGAAGTCATTCAGAGGAAACGGCAGTTTCAATTCTGGAAAATAGAATTACAAAAGAACAGGAACTGTTTGAGAAAAAAGAGATGGCAAAACAGTTGACCGTTCCACAGAGAAACGCCTTGGTTCGGATGCTTGCGTTTTTAAAATCTGCCCGCAGTGCAGTCAAAGAGGAAGAAGAAAAGGGAACACAAAAAGAAGAAGTTTTTGAAGTGTTAGCCGGACTTTTTGCAAAAGAGAACGAAAAACGAGAAGCGCAGATAGAAAAGACTTCAGAAAAACTGCAATATGCGTTTGATTTTCTTGAATTGGTCTTTGGAGAGGGACAGGAACTGGTGCTCTTTGTGACAGAATTAAATACGAATCCTTACAGCATTTCCTTTATCAGCGAAAATGGCTGTGACAGTTATTATAAATACAATAAAAAATTATTATTTGAAGAAGAACAGGGCGAGATTTTAAAAGAACTGAATCAAATAGAAGAAGAGATGTAAAAGGGACTCCTGCATACATTTATTTTATGTATGCGGGAGTTTTTAAGTGTTATTCAATACCGACTTCTTTGTGAATTTCTTCAATGGCGAGTTTAAAACCGTTTTGAGCGGCTTTCATGCGCCAGGTGTCAGCTAAATCAATATCTTTTTCAACACCCTCTCCATAGCGGTATAAAACAGAAAGATTATACTGAGCAGCAGGAATATTTGCGTTTGCAGCCTTTTCAAAAAGCTGGAATGCACGCTCCGGCATACGCGGAACAGCCTGACCCATTAGGAAATAACTGGCCATACAGCACATTGCACGGTAGTCATTTTGTTCTGCAGCTTTTTTATACCAGTCAAAGGCACGGCTGTAGTCTATCATTGTTCCAATTCCTTCTTCATAACAGCGGGCAAGGTTATACTGGGCATTTTTGTCACCGGTTTTGGCGGCTCTTTGAATGTAATCAAAGGCTTTTTTTGGATTCTTTTCGACACCTTTTCCCTGTGCATAAAACATTCCAAGGTGCATCAGTGCTTCCACATGATTTTTTTTGGCAGCTTTTTCATACCACTCGGCAGCCTGTTTGAAATCGACAGCGGTGTGAATCCCATATTCATAATAATGACCGACTGCATACTGTAAATCTTTCTGGCCATTTTCTGCAAGAATTTTTAATTCATCCAGTGTAAATTCTGAGTTTTTAAGGTCCATATTTTTTCTCCAATTTCCTAAGTATTTCTTCTCTCTATTTTAAAACAATAAGAAGTAGAAAGCAATGGAATTTCTGAAAGAAACGTATTATAATAAAGACAGGTTGGGGAAAATAAAAAAGTATTCAAAAGCTGGTTAAAAAAGCAGGTTTGGAATACATAAGAAAAAGGAGAAGGACTATGGTTTATAACAATGTACGACACGAATGTAATCTTTACAATTTCTTTTTTGCACCAAGGGGAAATCGTCGAATGATGGAACTTGGACGAAAGATTGCGCAGATGTATTTGAATCCGTTTGATAAGATTATCGGAATTGTAGGTGCAAAAGACTGCGGAAAAAGTATGCTGATTAAAGGGATGTTTCCGGGAATTCAGATTGTAGAGGGTGATGATGAATTTGATTTTCAAAATATGCCTTTAATGAATGCAGAAGATGTTGGATTTTATACGCCAAGAACTTTTCATGTGGATGTAAGAGCAGCGTCAAAATTTATTCCGCTTGAAAAAATTGCACAGGCAATTTTAGATGTGACCAAACAGCAGAAAAGAGTGATTGTAGAATACTTTGAAATGTTGTATCCTGTGTTAAACAGAAATGCAGACTTGATGATTGGAATTGGGGAGGAAGTTATTGTAACACGTCCGTCTTTGTTTGGACCACTGCCTCAAAATATTGCCGATATCGTATATAAATCTCTGATTTATCGTAAAATGGCACATAGCGCAGAAGATTTATATGGTTATGTAGTCCGCAACATGGAACGGCCGGATTATGTCCGTTCCGATATCCGTCATGGTTTTGTGCTGGATTATGTGGAAAAACCGATTAATTTTGATTTGGAATATATCGAAGATAAGATAAAAAGCCTGATTGCAAAGGATTTACCAATTCGCTATTATGATGAGGAACATATTAAAATTGGAGATGAAATTCTTCCTTGTACCGGTCCGCTGATGCATGTGGAAAGTACCGGACAGATTGAGAATTTCTCTTTGGTGAAGAAATTTTTCCACGATGCCAGATTTGGATACTATATCGTAGCAGGTACGGTTGGACATAAAGAAGAGGAAAGTGACCGTCTCAATACGATTGATATTATGACGGCAGAATAAAAGCCTCAAAAAGTCAGGCAAAGGCAAAACGGACAGCAGAGTAAACAGAAAAGAGGAGAAACTATGATATTATTAGCGCAGACAGATTTTTATTATGCAAACAGAGGAATGGGCTGGGGATTTGATGGAACTTATGTGCTGATTATACTGGCTTTTTTGATTTCAGCGCTGGTTTCGGCAAAGATGAATGCCACATTTTCAAAGTACAGTAAAGTACGTTCTTACTGTGGAATGACAGGAGCACAGGCAGCACAGCGTATTTTAAGCAGTGCAGGAATTTATGATGTCAGAATTGAACACGTAAGCGGAAAATTAACAGACCATTATGACCCTTCAAATAAGGTCCTGCGTCTGTCCGATGCAGTCTATGGAAATACTTCCATTGCAGCAATCGGGGTTGCGGCTCATGAATGTGGTCATGCGGTACAGCATGCGAGAGATTATACTCCATTGTCTGTCCGTTCTGCGATTGTACCCATTGCAAATTTTGGCTCACAGTTATCCTGGCCGTTATTTTTAGCTGGATTAATCTTTTCCTTTCGTCCGCTTTTGATGATTGGAATCTTACTGTTTTGTGCAGCACTTTTGTTTCAGATTGTGACACTGCCGGTTGAATTTAATGCTTCTGCACGTGCCCTTCGGATGTTGGATGAGACTGGAATTATGGGAAAACAGGAAATTCGGGGAACAAAAAAAGTATTAAGAGCAGCAGCAATGACTTATGTGGCAGCAGTGATTGGTTCTTTATTACAGCTTTTAAGGCTTTTAATTTTATCCGGCGCATTTCGCAGAAGAGATGACTAAAGAAAACAAGAGGAGAAAAACAGAATGTTTGAAAGAATTGATTATGTTGTAAAGCAGATTGATGGAGATTATGCTTATTTAGAAAGATTAGAAAAACCGGAAGGTCAGGAAGATGAGTTAAAATGTGTTGCACGAGCCCTGCTTCCACCGGAGATTATGGAAGGCAGTCATCTGGCGTATGAAATGCTTCAGTATACGATAATTTAAGAAAGTCCCTGCTTTTTCTTTTTGAGAGATAAGGCAGGGATTTTTTGAAAATATTAATGTTAAAAAAATAACGAAAAACACGAATGGAATCGTCTGAAAAATTAGGCGAATTACAAGAGATATAAATAAAATCTTTGTATAAAAAGAAATACAAGGCAGAAAAGTGGCTAAAAAATCGGATTAGCTTTAGCTAACCATTGTGTAAAAGGTAGAAAAACGTTTATTTTTTAACAAACTATTGCTTTTTAAATTTAATCTTGATAGAATAAGTACGAATTAAGAAATCCGTTTTGGATATCCTAATAAGAGACTAAGAGACTACGAAAAAAATGCGCAATGATGTTTAGGAGGAAATGACGATGAGAATTTTATTTTATGATACAAAGAGTTACGATAAAGAATCTTTTGAAAAACAGCTTGTAAATTTTCCAGAAGTGGAAATTGATTTTATGAAAACCGACCTCGCTCCAAAGACTGCACCACTGGCAAAAGGATTTGATGCGGTTTGTGCATTTGTAAGTTCTGATATTGGTACAGAGACGGTAGAAAAACTGCATGAAGCAGGGGTAAAACTGATTCTGCTTCGTTGTGCCGGATTTAACAATGTAGATTTAGAAAAAGCAGCAGAATACGGAATCAAAGTAATGCGTGTTCCAGGCTATTCTCCAGAAGCAGTTGCAGAACATGCGATGGCACTGGCACTTGGTGTAACAAGAAGACTGCATAAAGCTTATGTAAAAGTGAGAGAAAATGATTTCAGTTTAAGTGGTCTGATGGGATTTAACTTCTATCAGAAAACAGCCGGAATTGTGGGAACTGGAAAAATTGGTGCGGCTATGGCAAGAATGTGTCGTGGATTTGGCATGAATGTTATTGCTTATGATGTGTATAAAAACCCAGACCTTGATTTTGTAGAGTACGTTTCTTTAGACGAACTGTTAGAGAGAAGTGATTTAATTTCTCTGCACTGCCCGCTGATGGATAACACATACCACTTGATTAATAAAGAAACCATTGCTAAAATGAAAGATGGAGTGGTTCTCGTCAACACATCAAGAGGTGGTCTTGTCAAGACAGACGATTTAATCGAAGGAATCCGTGCAAGAAAATTCTTTGGTGTTGGTCTTGATGTATATGAAGAAGAGACAAAGAATGTGTTTGAGGACCGTTCCGATGAAATCCTGGAGCACTCCACAACCGCAAGACTGTTATCTTTCCCGAATGTAATGATTACTTCTCATCAGGGATT
>JAIIAN010000187.1 GCA_022717655.1 Bacillota bacterium
TTACTACACTCCAAATAGAGCGGAGAATGTAGATTATCTCAAAGGCTATACAGATGCTATGTCTCTTTCAGGACTTGTTCTGTCTGGTGGTAATGCTGCATGGTTAGGCAAACCCTTACCTAAAGGCGTACTTGGTGGAATACTTTCAGCTAATGATATAGCACGCTTAGATTTGAGCAATACGGATATGGTGGTATTGTCTGCGTGCCAGACAGGACAAGGCAAGGCGACATCAGAAGGATTATATGGCTTGCAACGAGCCTTCAAAAAAGCTGGAGTTGGAACAATCGTCATGTCCTTATGGAGTGTGAGCGACAAAACAACTTCTGAGTTTATGACCACATTTTATGAACGTCTTGCCGACAAGAATAATGCCTGGAACAAACGTAAGGCATTTGAGGAAGCCAAAGAAATCATCAGAAAGAAGCATCCCGGTCCATTCCATTGGGCTGCGTTTGTAATGTTGGACTGATGGAAATGGTTACTTTTCTCCCTCTTCTATCATAAATAGTAAAACAAAACTATTGTGAATATGAAACAGGAAGAAATAGTAAACGAGATTCGCCGAATGTGTGGTCAAACGATATCGATGCCTTCTTTGGGTTGGCATTTCAAGTACAACGGACAGGTGTATTTCTATGTGGTTGGTAAAGACGAAAGCCTGATACGATTCTACATTCCTTTTGTGGTAGGACTTCCTTTGTATGATAAGGAGTTGTTAAAGAAAGCGGTGAACGAAACCAACAGAAACGTAAAATTCATCAAGGCTCTTTTGTCTGAAAAAGATGAAACTAAAGTATCTTTGGATTACGACCATAAGATAACGGACAAAGAATCTGCCAAGGACATCGTACCACATATCATCAAGTCTTTGGACTTTTCGGTTGGGTACTTGGAGAAAATAGTAAGAGCAAATCAATAACAAAAACTAAAGTTGATCCCGACACGAACTAAGGGAGATTTTAATGAAACAACTTATATCAGAATGAATAAAGATATAATTAAAAAGAGCAAGCATTTAGCTTATCTGCTACGTCATGACAAAGAGTACGAGTTTGACAAAAACGGATGGAGGGAAGTCCGTGATTTGGTGCATAATCATGGCTACACTGAAAAAGAGCTTGAAGAAATCGTTAAAAACAACAATAAACAACGTTACGAATTCAATACCTCGCACACCAAAATCAGAGCAAGACAAGGACACTCTATCATTGTAGATGTAGAACTCCAAGAAGCAGAACCTCCGAAAAATCTCTACCACGGTACTTCTACAAAGTTTTTAAAGTCCATATTCCGAGATGGCATAAACGGTGGAAAAAGACTATTTGTTCATCTGTCGCAAACAAAAGAAATTGCTTACGAAGTCGGCTCAAGACATGGTTCACCTTACATATTAGAGGTGAACTGTGAAAAAATGGTTGAGGACGGTATCAAATTCTATCTTTCGAGAAATGGTGTATGGCTGACTAAATATGTTGATGTCAAATACATCAAAGTATGAGTATTAAAAACTCATGCAGGCATCCAATGCAGTTTTTGAAGCATCAATAAGTTTGCAAGAATGGGGTACGCCACAAAGTTAATGAACTTATAACAAACTGTATATATAAGACCTCTTTCGAGAACTTATATTAAAGTGAGGAAGGTGGGCTTTTATAGCAAATGGTTACTTCGATACTCTATATCTCATAAACAGACAAATAACAAACTTAGAAGTTGCGCCCGACACGAATATAGGGAGAAAAATATGGAACTGAAGAATGGAAATGGTTTGAATTCGTGGTTCAATGCAATCTTGTGGCTTAATATTGCATTTTCTGGTGTAGGATTGATTCTGAGCTTGATTAACCTCATGAAAGGAGACAATGGCTTTGACATTTTTACTTTTGGAAGTACTTGTGCCGTATGTGTTGCCATTGCCGGATTCTATTGGCTTTTGAAAGCAGAAAAAGTAGGTTTCTACTTATTGGTTGGTGGTTGCCTGATAAACGCAATAATTGCGTATATCCAGTACTGCAATATCAACGTGGATGACTATGGAACAATGTATTCCGTTGCAAAGAGTATGGCTTTCAAAGGTGTATGGACAAGTATCGGTAAAATAATATTCTTCATGCTTTTAATGTTATTGAAATGTGAAGGAAAGAATGTGTATCAAGCATTGTGGAATAAAGAATAGAAGTATATGGTTAAACGTCTTGCTTTAGTATTTATGGCTTTGCTGTTGCATATTGCAACAATAAAGGCAAGTGCCATTGATGATATAATTGAGTTTTGTCAGTTGCCAAAATCCGTATATGGAATTTGTATAGACTACTGCCAAGTAGATAAGAACAAACTTACTTTTGTATGTCATATAGATAAAGAGTCAGACTCTTACAGAGCATACCTAAAAATGATTGGTAGCACAGACTCAGAATCTATAAAACAAGATATTGAGAATGCATATGAGCAAAATGGCGGTTCTATAAATACTCAAAACATTAATTTGTATGGAACTCCACATGACGAAACATGGATTTTATACATGCTATTTAAATCACAAATGGTAACAGACATCGGGCAGTTTATATACTATCACAAAATAGGTAATGAATTGCGTCAGAATAAGGTGAGATTGTGGTTTAACATCAAAGGAACCGGTGTCCTACGTAGTACGCCAAACAAGATTATTCATAGAATTTCATTTGACATGAATGATTTTGATGAAGTAGCAACAATAAATAAATTTGGTGGCAACGTGAATGAAGTAATGAAAGAGAAATATACAATGCTTAGAGGTATCAGATTAAACCAAAAAGCATTGCCGACACAAGCTGGCTGGGGAATTACTCTTGATTCTATAAAAATTAAGAACAATACTATAACATATTGTAGTCTGGTGTCAGATATTGTGGCAAATACCACTTCAATAGAAAATATGAAGGGTACTATTCGACAAATGCAACTAAACATGGATGCCATAATTGATAAAGAAAAGCTGAAGAAAGCAAAAGGTTTCCCTTTGCTGAATATAAAAATGAGATATGAGTGGTATAGAAAATCTAATAAAGCAAAAGTAGCCTCTGTTACTTTTGCTTACCCATCTCTTGAAATTTTGGATGCTTGGCCAGACTCCATAAAATCAGAAGAACCAACTATAGCCTATACATCTGAGGAAGGCGAAACAAGAAACATCCCAATATGCTTATATGATCCTGTGGATTTAGGAGTTAGTGTAAACTGGTCTTCTATGAATTTAGGAGCAGATAAAGTTGATGAATGTGGTGGTTTGTTTGGTTGTGGAGACATAACTGGCAAATTACGAAGTAGAGACAGCGTTGATTACTATATTCCAGACACTATAAAATGCATAAAAGGGAATCCTTCATACGATATTGTGAGATGTATAAAAGGAGAATGGTGGCATATGCCTTCTGCTGAAGAATGGAACGAATTACTGAATTCAGCAATTGTTGTTCAAACAACTTACAAAGGGGTGTCTGGCTATAAAATTATAGGAACAAATGGATGTGCCATATTCTTGCCAAAGAATGGTTTTAGAGATGGTGAAAAAGAATTTTACAAAGGCACTTATGGAGTTTACTGGTCTAGCGACATAAGCAAGAAACCTAACTGTAATGAATATTTGTATATGGATAAAGATTTCAAAATGATAGATTCATGTCCAAGATGGCGTGGTATGTCTGTTAGGCCTGTTTGTGAATATTAATCTAAAATTACGAATATGAAGAGAATATTTAAACTTCTGGTTATTGGCATATTGGTAACGACAACGCTATCTGTTATCGCAAATACTCATGAAACAAAAACTGTGTCAACGCTAAAAAATACTCTACACCTACCACAAACAACACAAGTTGCAGCAGAAGGCCAAAATCTCATTGTGTTTATCAATGTGGATAGCTGCTATGACAATGGTATGGATGCTGTAACACTATGGGCATATAGACCTAAAAGTGGCAAACTGATGAAACTGTTGACAACAAATCCTAATGGTAACTATGAATGTCTCGGATATGGGGATAAGGCTCAAAAGGTCTCATTGACATCAATCCCAACAATTAACTCTGTGCATATTAACGCTGAAGAGGACAAAATCTTGGTGGAAGGTTACGATGACAGGAATAGTTACACGTACATTATCAGTTTGACTAAAGGGCTACCAACAATTCAGTTACCTTGTAATGCGGGAATCTACGGAATGTCTTCTGAAGAGGATTTGCCTGTAGGTCAATCTTATGTTTATCATAAGAAAGGAGGAAGATACAATGTCATTTCGGTATTTGATTGGAACGGAAACTGCCTGAAGCATACCAACCTGAAAAAAGTGCGACAAAAGAATAACTCGAATGTCCAACTATATATACAACAGTTGGAAAAATGTTTTGGCAAGATAGCCGGCAAAGAAGGACATGGATGTTGTGAATATTTCCTTTCTGATATGAACGCTGATAGTATGCCAGAGTTGTTTGTTAAGTCAGGACATAGTGAAGCAGACTTTAAACTGGATGTATATACTATAAAGGCAGGACGAGTACATAAGATTTATAGAACCACTGCAGGGCATCGAGATTTCCAACAAGGTTCGGGGTATTTGATAATGGTAGAAGCGCAAAGTGGGGCTTATTACAGTTGCAAGCTACTAATGAAGAACGGTAAGATAAAGGAAGAACCACTGGTTTGTAAGGACGCTTCTATTCCTATTGCCGAATTCGATTATCCTGAATATTCAGAACCACAAATTGAATTTTATGATTATACTAATGTGCAACCGATAAAAAAAACTTTTGATGCTCTAAATTTCTAATTTTCGGAAATTGTTACAATGACAAACTAAAAGTTGCGCCCGACACGGATTTAGGGAAGACAATATGACAGATACTTACATCGTTGTTTTATTGTGGATTACAACCTTTGGGCTATTTGTGGTGTATAACAAGTTTCACAAATACTTGAATAAGACTTGGGAGAACAACATGCAATACTCGCTTGAAGGCAATGATGGAAACAGACTATCATTACTACGAGTGAATGGAATAGGCTTTTCTTTCTATGGGAAGTACCGAGAGGCTTTTATAGGTGATTATAAAACCTATGTCACTTATCATGTTTTTTGCTTATTCTTTATCCCAATATTGCCTTTAGGATGCTGCCGAGTAATCAAAGAAAATGGTGGATATAGAATTATAGGAGGAGAAAGAATGGCATGGAGAGAACTCTTATGCATGTTTCTTGGCTTGATAAAATGGCCTGTTGCTATTGCTGCTATTTTACATCTATTGGTCTTGTGCTTGAAATAATCTCTCCAAGAAATGCGGTTGGAAGCTACATTATTTTTAATGGCAATTGGTTACTTATGTACCCTGTATCTCATAAACTGTCAAATAACAAACATAGAAGTTGCGCCCGACACGGATAAGGGTATGTTAGTATGAGAGATTTCATATCGCCACATAATGTGCCTTTCTATTGGAAAGACAGGTTGGAAGAGGAAACTGGGTATACTCTATATGTTAGTGATTGCTTTTGGGTGTTGGCTACAAAAGAGTTTTATGAGTTTTACTACAACCCTATTCATGCTATGGGAAAAATTCATGTTAGCCAAATGCCACAAATAGTTAAGGAACGCATCAAGTTC
>JAIIAN010000188.1 GCA_022717655.1 Bacillota bacterium
TCGGGATTCCCGTTACACTGCCCTTTGTTCTCGAAGATTTTTCTATTTTTTCAATCGCATTTAAGACAACCTGTCGAATCGGAACAAATTCCTCACTGCTTTTTCTTTGAACCAAATCAAAAATCTTCTTTTCGGTATCTTCCATAATATCCTGCACCCGTTCTTTTCCCAGGTAACAGGTATTTGTGATTTCCTCCATCGTCTTTATCATCTTGCGGAGCATTGCTTTTTCTTTTACAATTTCCGCATAATTTTTTGCATTTAGCGAAGTCGGCACAGACCCCATCAGTTCCGCAACAAATTCCATACTTGAGACTTCCGGCGGAAGGTCTTTTTCTCTTAAACGATCCTGAAGGGTAACCAAATCAACTGGTTTCCCTTCATTAAATAATTCCACCATTGTATCAAATACAATTCCATACTGCTGTTGATAAAAATCTTCGCCTGTAATAATTTCAGATGCTGTCACAATTGCATCTTTATTCATAATCATGGAGCCGATTACCGACTGTTCTGCCTCTGTATTATGAGGAAGTATTCTCTTTATGAGTGCTTCGTCCATGCCAGTCATGGCTCCTTTCTAAGCGTATCTTATTTCATTTCTTTAATGTTAACTTTTAATTCTGCTGTTACTTTTGGATGCAGACGAATCGGTACTCTTACTACACCTAACTCTTTAATCTGGGAAGAAAGCTGCATTTTCTTCTTGTCAATGTCGTATCCAAGCTGTGCTTTCACTGCTTCTGCAAGCTCCTTTGTGGAAACAGAACCAAAGGTACGTCCGTTTTCTCCCACTTTTAATCCAACTGTAATTTCTTTTGTCTCTAATTCTTCTTTGAATGCTTTTGCTTCTTCCAATACTTCTTTTGCTACTTTTTCTTCGTGTGCTTTCTGAAGTTTTAAATCATTGATATTCTTTGGAGTTGCCTCTAATCCAAGTTTTTTTGGAAACAGCATATTTCTTGCATATCCATCACTTACATTTACAATTGTTCCTTTTTTTCCAAGAGATTTTACATCTTCAATTAAAATTACTTTCATCTTAAATTGCTCCTTCCTTAATCATCTGGTCAATTGTATCTTTCAATTGAATAATTGCTCCATTTACCGTCGCATCCTTCAACTGTGCACCAGCCACATTGATATGACCGCCACCGCCCAGCCGTTCCATAATCAGCTGAACATTTACCTCATCAATTGCCCTTGCACTAATATAAATCAAATTGTTATAATCCGTCAATACAAATGATGCTTTTACACTGTCAATATCCAGTAATTCATTTGCAGCCTGTGCCGCCACGATGGTCGGACTGTCCAATCCACTGCTTGGGCAGATTCCAATTGCAAACGAATCCCGATAAGTTTCCACAGTTCGCACAGTTTCTGCCTTTGCCCGATAGGAACTGACATCATCACGGAACATTTTTCTTACACGAGTCACGTCCGCTCCACAGCGTCGTAAAAATGCAGCTGCTTCAAACGTTCTTACACCTGTCTTTGAAGTAAAATTATCTGTGTCAATTACAATCCCTGCGTAAAGGGCATCTGCTTCGATATTATAAATTCGGATTCCATCTGAAAAATACTGCAGAATTTCCGCAACCATCTCGCAGGCAGAAGAAGCAAACGGCTCAATATAGGATAACACCGCATTGGAAATGACTTCTGCGCCTTGACGGTGATGGTCTAATACCACAATCGTCTTTGTCTTTGACAACAAATCCTCACATTCCGTATAACTTGGTTTATTCGTATCTACGACTACGACTACCGTATTATTATCTACGATTTCTTTTGCTTCTGCACTGTTTACAAACATGTGCTCATCGTATTCCGGATTATTGATAAAGTTTTCAATAATCGGCCGTACCGACATGGTCGGGTTATTGACTACGATATGAGCCCGTTTATTCAAAGATTTCGCTGCACGGTAGATTCCAATTCCGGCACCGATGGAATCCACATCTGAAATCTTATGTCCCATAACCACGACTTTGTCTTTTGCTACCATAAATTCTTTTAAAGCATGTGCTTTGACTCTCGCTTTAACTCGTGTTGTCTTACCCATCTGCTGTGACTTTCCGCCAAAGTAAATCATGGTATCGCGGTCTTTTATAACAACCTGGTCTCCACCTCGTCCAAGTGCCAAATCAATTGCAATTCTCGAATACTCATAATTCTGAACATAGTTTGCCCCGTTAATTCCGATTCCAATACTGATTGTGACATCCATATCATTACCGATATTAATACTTTTTACTTCTTCCAGAATACTAAACCGTTTTTCTTTTAATTCTTCTAACGAACGCTGGCATAAAATCAGAATAAACTTATCTTTTTCTAACTTTTTCACCAGACCATCCATCTCGGAGAAATATTTATTTAATTTTCTCTCTATCAATGCCACTAAAAGAGAACGCCGGACTTCTTCCACACTGTTTAATGCCTCTTCATAATTGTCCAGATACAAAAGACCCGTTACTAACTTTTCTTCATCACGTTCTTTTTTATAACGATTTACATCTGTCTCATCAAAAATATAAATTGCCGTCAGAAAATTATCTGCCTCCGATTCAATCAGCCCTGAATCTTCTAACATTGCCCCAATTGAAATCTTGCACATGGAAGCTCTGTAATCCCTGTTTTCAAACTGAAACAGAACTTCTGAGGACTCATCTTTTGGCAGGCGTTCAATTGTAATTTCCTGAAAAATGCTTGTAATCGACCTGTGGTATTTGACCGGTTTCTGGCTCAATTGTGAAAATGCCTCATTCATCCACAGGATTCTTCCTCTGCCATCCAATAATGCATAAGGTACAATAAAATCACGTAACAGACTTTTCTGTACCTGCCCATACTGTGTGGCAAAAGAAATCAGCTCATTGAGTATGTCGGCACGACTGTGATGATACTGAAAAACCGCTATCGCAAGATACACTGCGATAAAGCAGGTTGCAATAAATCCGCCTTTTACGCTGATGCGGAAAATACACAAATCCATAAGCAGGAGTAAAAGTACCATGATAACCGGCCACTGCATATACAGCTTAAGCTGTCCCTTTATCTTGATATTGCCATTCATATCTTTTACCTTCCGATTTCTTAACATTTTCCGGTATTTTCGATTTATCCGGATAAGCATGTACTGGTCTATTATATCATTTTTTTTATTTTTGTACAATACTGGTTCTTATTCCTCATCTGTATGCATCCAGATGAGGAATTCGGTTGAAAGCCCTTCTTTTGGAAATTTGATAAGTTCAATCACACCGCCATGTGCCTCGACTATTTTTTTCGCAATGGCAAGTCCAAGACCTGTTCCCTGCCGGCTGTTTCTTGATTCATCTCCCACCACAAACGGTTCAAACACCATCTGAGCCAGCTCTTTTGGAATTCCTGTACCGTTATCTCCGATACTGATACAAACCGTATCTGCTTCTTTTTTCATCGAAAAGAAAAGCATCGTCCCTCTTTTATTATGTTTGACAGAATTATTAATCAGATTTTCAAATACCCGCTTCATCTGTTGTACATCAATTTGACACCAGATTACCATTTCCGGTATCTCTACTTCCAGTGAAAATCCGCCCAGCACCAATTCATTATATTTTGCCGCTAAATATTCTCTTGCATATTCGCAGATATCCACCTTTGTTTTTACCGGTCTGAAATCTGGATGTTCCAATTTGCTGTATTCAGAAAAGGCATTAATCAGTTCATTTAAAACAATGGATTTATGATAAATCGTCTGTAGATACTGCTTTTTATTTTCTTCTTTTATAACACCGTCACAGATTGCCTTTGCATAGCCTTGAATAATTGTAATCGGGGTCTTTAAGTCATGAGAAATGTCTGCAAGCATCTGCTGTTTTTCTTCATCGGAAGCCTTTCTGCATTCTTCACTTTCTGCCAGTCTTTGTACCAGTTTTACAAAGTCGTCCCCGATTTCTACAAATTCATCCGGTCCATTGTTATCATTACTTAATTTCTGCCCTTTTTGATAGCATACAATTGATTCTTTCAGTGCCATCAGCGGACGCTTCACCTTATGATTCAAGCGCACGGCAAAAACTGCTACAATCAGAGCATAAAGTGGAAGAATCAGCCACTGAACCACTCGCATGGATTTTGTAAATTCAAGATATTTCTTTGTATCTTTTTTTTCATAGCGAAAAACTGCTGTATAGCCCTTTCCCCGCTTGTTTTTAAATTCCCACTTTGCATACTGAACCGGATTTTTCCCCTTTTTTATAATATAATCCAACTCTTTTTGATTTACATTCTTTCCTGTAAAGCCCATCTGATTGACCAATACTGTTCCAGAATCATCCAAAAGCAGATATTCTTTTTTGTTCTTTTCAGTGCTCTCTTTTGTTTTTTCCCTTTGGATCAAAATCCGTTCGTTTTCATTTTCATCTTGATAAAAAACTGCTTTTATCTTTTCTTTCTTATCCAACTCATTGACAAAAAACAGTTCTTCCTCTGTAAATCTTTTTGGCATGTCACTTTTACTTTGATAAATCATCCGAAGATTTTCATCTAAAATAACAAATGCTCCTTTTTGCCCCAGCAAAATATCAGATGGAAATTTTTCATAATTTCCATCTTCCAGATATCCGGTAAATTTTTTAATTTTTTCTGTTTTTAATCCTGAGAAATGCTGTTCTCCCATCCAGTTAACCACAGCGACAATACACATCAAAGCCAACAGCACAGCAAACGAAAACCAGAGATAATTCCGAATAATAATCGATAGAAAACTGCCTTTTTTTCTCTTATCGGTTTTCAATTTTATATCCTACTCCTCGAATCGTTTTGATATATTGTGGATTTTTGGGATTTTCTTCTATTTTTTCCCGAAGATTTGAGATATGTACCATAATTGTATTATCATCACTTTCGACATATTCTCCACAGGTATTTTCATAAATCTGGACTTTGGTAAAAATCATTCCTGGACTCTTCATAAATAATGCAAGAATCTTATATTCCATTGGGGTCAGAAAGATTTCTTCCTCTCTTTTTTTCAGTACGAGAGTCTGGGTATCCAACACTAACTCTCCTACCTTTAAAATATGATTTTCTTTTTTTGACTCTGCCTCGCTGTTTAAGCGGTAAAAACGTCTCAATGCCGAATTTACTCTTGCCACAACTTCAAGAGGGTCAAATGGCTTTGTCATATAATCATCTGCTCCAAGATTTAAGCCTTTGATTTTATCACAGCTTTGTGTTTTCGCAGATAAAATCAAAATCGGCATATTGCTTTTTTCCCGAATCCGTTTTGTCAGTTCATAGCCATCCATCCCTGGCATCATAATATCGAGCACTGCCATATCCATTTTCTCTTGTTCTAAGAGTTCTAATGCCTCATTTCCGTTTTCTGCACAAAACACCATATAGTTTTCATTTTCCAGATACAATTTAATCAGTTCGGCAATTTCTTTTTCGTCTTCCGTTATTAATATGTTGTACTTCATACCCCTAAAATTTTTCCCTTCTTAGAATTGCTGTACATGGTTTTTTATCTCAAACTTTGACTAAGATAAATGCTTCCACAAAGAACAAGAAAGAATCTCGCTTGCGAGATTCTCCGCCTGCGGCGGGTCGCTTTTGCGACA